>PKTJ01000013.1 GCA_002869205.1 Candidatus Parcubacteria bacterium
ACGCGCTTGTAAGCGCCCGTCCTATTGCCCGGACGGAGAGGGCTTGTGTGATTTTGCGTCACTTTGTCCTCCTTCCGCCCTCAGGGCGAAAACCGTGTGTTGAAAGAAGATTACTCCTATGTTTATATTTTTTGTAAAAACACAAAAATAGAAGCAATCTTCTATTATTCTAATCTTTCTGTAAAATATTTTAAAAGAACAAGTGTCTATTTTCTAGACCATACTATCCAAACCCCACACCCTCCAACCAGGTATGGATAGTACATTCTAGAAAATTTAATTCCTATCTCGAAATCTTCCAAGTGTAATATCTAACGCATGTAATAATTCTTGCACACGTTCTTTTTTTAGTTCTGCTTTTTTTGCGACCACATGTACACGTTCTATAGTAATAACCTTATGTAAAAAACAAACACTATCACTTCCTAGACCGGTCTCGCCCTTTTTTAGTAACACTTCATTGACAAGCACTTCGTCACCTTTTTTATATATTTCTACAGGCACACATACCATTGTAGGTAAGCTCTGATTAAGCACATCATCTTGCAACACAACATAAAGTTGTTCTTTATCTTTTTCTGAACACAAAACTACATCACCTCGTCTTATTGCAGCACAATACATGTTGTCGAGATGTTTCACCATATTAACCAAAGATTTCCTTTAAGTCGTCTATTTGTATGTCACCACTCGCAAGACTAATTTTCATATGATCAATACACGCCTGAATCTTCATGCTGTCTGACAAATCACACAAATGTCCCGCGGCTTCTTCACCTATAGTTTTGTGAAGCCATGCACACGCACGATCACGGGCTGCAGGATCTTTTTCAAGCTTGATTCTAAACTCCTGAAGCATCTCTTCGTATTTGTAGGGAACCTGGTTTTTATCTTCTGACATAATCAAAATATTAATTAAACCTGACGAATTGACCCCACCTTTTTTAACTCTTTTTCCATATGAATAACCTCTTGTTCATGTTGATATTTTTCCAGACATTGGACAACAAATTCACTTCGCTTACCATGAGGAAACATTTTTCGAAAATACGAAGCAACACTTTTTGGAAGTTTAAGTGTTACACGCTCTACCTGCTCTTTTTGTTGTTTAGTAACCATATATAACAATAGTACACCTCAAGAGGTGTACTGTAAAGGTGTACTTGTGGACAAAAGCATTCCTACAAAAAAAGACTCCAAATTTTTGAAGTCTTATTAGTGTGCACGAATGAAAAGATCACTTACATTTCTTCTATCGTGTCTATCGTGAGCAGATCTAATGATTTCTTCAATACATCACTAACCAATACACACAATTTCAATCGTGCTTGCACTAATTCTGGAGTAGAAGCCTTGAGAACACTATGCTTATTATAAAAATCATTAAAACTCTTTGCTAAGTCAAAACAATAGCGCGTCACTGTAGAAGGGTTATACAATTCCAATGCATTCTGCACCACCTGTCCATACTGACTTACAAGCAACAACAATTCTTTTTCTTCTTGTTCAACCAACACATCATATTCTATATCCCCTGCTTTGTATGTACCGTCTTTCAAGAGGCTGCTGATACGAGCTACTACGTATACTATATATGGCGCACTATATCCTTCAAAACTCACCGCTTCATTCATGTCAAATGTAATAATTTTATTTGACTCATGTTTTTGCATGGTAAATTTAAGTGCTGCCATGGTAAGCGTGTGTACAGTTTTGTTAACTTTTTCCTCATCCCAATCTTCATGTCGTGCGATAGTTTCTTTTTTGAGATGCCCAAATATTTCATCGCGAAGATCTTCATAAAGGATCACATTTCCTGCTCGAGAACTCATCTTTCCGCTTGGTAAATTTACCAAACCATACCCCACATGAGTCATCTTATGTGTAAACCCATTCAAGTTCAAAACTCTAAACAGCTGTTTAAAATAATGATCTTGTTCTGTTCCCGTAATATTAATACTCTCTTCAATAGAATACTGGCCAAACTTACGTTCTGCCAAAGCAAGATCGCTTGTCATATATACTCCACCACCCATACTCTTTCGCAACAACGCAATATCCAAATTATCTTTGGACAAGTCAACAATGATTGCTCCGCCCTCACCTTCCTGAGCAATTTCTTTTTTCAAGAGCTCGTCTACAATTTCCTGACCACGATCTTTTACTTCACTTTCATAAATAATCGAATCATGCTCAGTCTTAAGTTCGTTCATCAGATCTTTAAATCCATCTGTACTCCAACTCCGAGTTTCTTCAAATAATTTAGTCGTCTCTGATTCACGAGATTCCAGATTCTTTTGCAGCTCATCAAGTTCTGGAGTGACCTCCTCTTTATGCTCTTCAATATACATACTTGCCACAGCATACAACTCACCAAGCCATTTTTGACCACCGACATCTTCTTTTTTATTTTCAATTTTTAACTTTTCCAAATTTTGATAACCCCACAAACTCTTGACCACATGACGTCCAAAATCATTTACATAATTCATGGGCGTTATGTCAAAACCACTTTCTTTGTAAAGCTGAACAATAGTATTTCCAATACACACATTACGTAGATGCCCTATATGAAATTCTTTGTGTGTATTTTGACTTGGATATTCTATCAAGACTTTTTTACCCCTTCCTACATCTTCTGCCAAGATTTTATTTTCAAAAACAAGACGAGCAATTTCACTTGTATCTAAGAAAAAATTAATATACGGACCAAAAGCCTGTACAGACGCTATTAATCGTGTTTCTTCAATATTTATTTTCTCTGAAATTTCCTTTGCTACTTCATTTGGGCTCTTCCCTTCTTTTTTTGCAATTTCAAAACACCCAAATGCAAGATCCCCCATCTCAGGTTTTGGCGGTTTACTAAATTCGACATCTTCTTGTATTCCTACTCCTTGTAACAAAATAAGAATTTCTTTTTCGATAATATTTTGCATAACACGTATTAACTTTTGATATTGTCTTGTACTTTAATTCCGTAAGAATGTAAATAACTAATGATGGAGTCTGTCACACCAACTTGGCGCCCTTTGATTTGTATCGGTTGTTTTTTATTTTTCACAGACACCACTAATGTTTTTTTATTCCCACTTGCGGACTGCATGTCTTGCTTATTACGAATCTTTTGAAGAGTATTCCCCGTGGACATGTTTGTTTTTTTCGTCCACACACCCTCGACATCTGAAAGAGGAATAATTAATTTGGGAAACGAAATTATACCTCGCAAAATCATCTTATCACTATCAAAAGACAACACCCCTTTGTCAAAAAACTTCCGTGACAGAAAACTCAAAGCGATCAAAACGGGAATAAGTAGCTCTGTACCAAACCATTTTATATGGAAATAACGTGCAGCAAACGAGGCAGCGAGAAACAATACAATGATCAAACCACTCCAGGGTTTAAGCAAACGCTGGAGAGTGCGTGCATCTACTACAACATCAAATTCCATATTACTTGATTTTTACAAAAAACCGTTTACCTTTTTGTACGACATCACCACTTTTAACCTGCGTATCAATGCCTTCAATTTTTTCATCATTCACCTTCACACCACCCTGCTCTATAGCGCGACGTGCTTCTGAAGTGCTTTTTACAAACTCAGCCTCAATGAGTACGGTAATAATATCACTCTTTGAAGGACTCAATTCTGCTATTTCGTCAGGAGTTTCTTTGTTTTTAAATGTATTGATGAAATATTCTTCAGCCTTCCCTGCTTCGTCTTCACCGTGATATGTTTTTACAATTTCTTTTGCTAGAGCAACTTTCAAGTCTCTCGGATTCGCACCACCTTCAAGTTGTTTTTTCATTTCAGAAATTTCATCCATGGTTTTGTATGTACAATCAATAAACACCTGGATGATGGCTTCGTCTGGCATACGCATAGTTTTACCAAACATATCATTTGGAGACTCATCAAGACCAATCCCCGTTCCGAGACTCTTGCTCATAAGCTTCTCACCTGTCACTGGATTTTCCAACAAAGTTGTTGTGACAACAATCTTTTCTTTATCTTTGTAATTTTTAAGCAATGTTCTCCCTGCAAGCATATTGAATGTCTGATCAGTACCACCAAGCTCCACATCTACTTCCATAGCCACACTATCATATCCTTGCATAAGTGGGTAAAAAAATTCATGTACGTACAATGGTTTTTCTTCTTTGAGGCGTTTTTCAAAATTATCTCTTTCAAGCATGCGCTGCACGGTAAAATTCGATGCGAGATCTACCACGTCTTCAAAATTAAGTTTACCAAGCCAGTCTGAATTAAACTTAAACTCAATTGGGTTTTTTGTATCTTCAAAATCAAGAATCTTTCCAATTTGATC
>PKTJ01000049.1 GCA_002869205.1 Candidatus Parcubacteria bacterium
AACCTTGATACCTGTTTCAAGAACTTCTGATTCTGTTGACTGTTCTTTGAAACTCGGTGCTGGTCTGTGAATTGGGTATTTCTTTTTTGTTTTTACATGTGCCTTTCCATCAATTTCTTCACCAGTCACATTGTACATGCGACCAAGTGTTTCTGGGCCTACAGGAACAGAGATCGGTTCTCCCGTATCAACAACTTCAGCACCACGCTCAAGTCCATCAGTAGTACTCATGGCAATAGTACGAACCGTACTTGCACCGAGATGCTGCTGAACTTCCAAAACCAAAGTTCTACCATCAGGTAATTTGGTTTCGAGTGCAGAAAAAATTTCTGGTAAGTTCTCCTTGAATTCTACATCAGCGACCACACCAATGATCTGTGACACTACGCCAGTGTTATTATTCATACTTTTCATAATTTATATTAATGATTGTTATTAATGTCATCCTGAGCCAAAAAGCGAAGGATCTTTCCTATCGTAAATTTTGATAAGAATTTGTATGTTGATTTAAAATTGAACGAGGTATGAGAGATCCTTCACTACATTCAGGATGACACTTTCTGAGTGTGCTTTCCTAAATATAATGAATGACTAGATATTCCACGTTTTAGCTTATTCCAAAGCAGCAGCTCCACCAGCAATTTCTGCAATCTCTTGCGTAATACCAGCTTGACGAGCTTTGTTGAATGTTAGGTTTAACTCTTTTATCATATCTTCTGCTGCATCACTTGCGTTTCTCATAGCCATCATACGAGCACTGTGTTCACTGGCACCACTCTCCAGAATTGCTTGGAATACTTGTGTTTCTACGAGCCTTGGTAGAATTGTTTTCAAAACTTCTGTTGAACTTGGTTCGAATAAATAATCATCAACATTGATCACTTTCTTTTCTTCTGTTTGAGATTCGTTTTTTCCAAGCTCATCAATCATCTTTTCAAGATCATGTTCTGAAATAGGTAATACTTGTCTTAGTTTTGCGACCTGTGCAATCGCTGACTGAAAGTCAGTGTAGGCAACAACCACTTTGTCATAGTTTTTCTTTTCATATTCTTCAATCGCAACTTTTGAAATTGGCATAATGTCCTCAAGTGCCGGCGTATCAGAGAAATCACTGTATGATGCAATCAAGTTGTATCCTTCTTTTTTTGCAAAGTCAGCGCCTTTTTTACCAACTCCAATCACATCGATCTCAACCTCGTCACTTGCTTCAAGTTCTTGACCTTCAACACGTTGTGTACTTATATTTTTTGGATCTTTCAGCTGCTGTGCAGTTTTTTTCAAAATATTACTATTGAAACTTCCACACAATCCTCTATTTGAAGTAACGAGGATTACAAGAAGTTTTTTTACTTTACGTGTTTCAAGTAGTGGAAGTTTTTCCTTTTGTCCGTTTGAAAGATTTACGAGCAAATCCCAAGCAAGTGTCGCGTAAGTACGCGTACCCAAAGCTGCGTCAACAGCTTTTCTCATCTTTGCAGCTGCAACCATCTCCATTGCTTTGGTAATCTTTTTTGTATTACCAACAGATTTGATTCTGGATTTTATTGCTTTGGTATTTACACCCATAGAGCTATATTCTGATATACGGATAATCCAGATCTACAGATTTATCCGGATCATTATCCGTTAATCTGAATTATCTGAAAATCAGTATCTTTAATTTTATTTATTTTTTAAACTCATCACATGCACTTTTCAGATCAGCTTCGATCTCATCTGTCCATTCACCTGCTTTAATTTTATCTAGCATTGCACGTTTTGTTTTGTTCATGAATTCAACTAACTTTTTCTCAGTTTCAGCCACATCTTTTACTTCCACCTCGTCAAATACACCATTGTTAACTGCAAAGATAACAACAACCTGATCTTCTACACTCATTGGAGAATATTGAGGTTGTTTCATGAGTTCAGTAATACGGTAACCAAGGTCAATCTGTTTCTTGGTGTCAGCATCGAGGTCACTTGCAAACTGTGCAAAAGCTTCGAGTTCACGAAACTGTGCCATAGCAAGTTTAATCTTACCCGCAACCTTTTTCATAGGTTTGATCTGAGCTGCACCACCTACACGTGATACAGAGAAACCTACGCTCACTGCAGGACGAATACCTTTGTAGAACAAGTCAGTCTCAAGGAAGATCTGGCCATCAGTAATAGAAATAACGTTTGTAGGAATGTACGCTGTAATGTCCCCCGCTTGAGTTTCAATAATAGGAAGAGCTGTGATAGAACCACCACCATTTTCCTTGTTAAGGTTACATGCACGTTCAAGAAGACGTGAATGAAGATAAAATACATCACCAGGATATGCTTCACGACCTGGTGGACGACGAAGCAAGAGTGAAATTTCACGATATGCCCAAGCTTGTTTGGTCAAATCATCGTAGACTACAAGCACATCTTCACCTTTGTCTGCAAAGTATTCTGCAATAGAGACTCCTGCATATGGAGCGATAAATGACATTGATGCAGGATCACTAGCACCAGCTACCACAATAGTGGTGTATTCCATAGCGCCAGCTTCTTCGAGCTTCGCTACGATACGAGCAACTTTACTTTCTTTTTGTCCAACAGCCACATACACACATTTCATGTTTTGGCCTTTTTGGTTGATAATAGCATCTACTGCAATAGCTGTTTTACCTGTTTGTCTGTCACCAATGATAAGCTCACGTTGTCCACGACCAATAGGTACCATAGCATCGATAGATTTGATACCTGTTTGTACCGGCTCATGCACTGGTTCACGTGTCATCACACCAGGAGCGACTTTTTCTACTGGGTAGAAATCTTTTGTCGTAATATCACCCTTACCATCTACTTCTTGACCAAGTGCATTCACCACACGACCAACCATTTGTTCACCCACAGGTACTGACAAAATACGACCCGTACGTTTGACTGTATCACCTTCTTTAATTCCTCTAAATTCTCCCAAAATCATAGCACCAACAGTCTCTTCTTCGAGATTCAGTGCTACTCCCATGACACCGCCTGGGAATTCAAGCATCTCTTGAGCCTGACATTTGGTTAAACCATTCATACGAGCGATACCGTCACCGACTTCGATCACCGTACCAACTTCCTCCACCTCAACGGTTTTTTCAAACGCGCTAATATTTTTTTTCAATTCTTCAACGATTGCATTTGTAGACATATAACTATTATTAATTAGATAATTGTTGTTTTAAAGATTTAAGTTGTGTTTTTACACTACCGTCTAAAATTTTGTCTTCTAGTTTTACTTTCACTCCACCGATGATATCTTCATCAACCTGTGTTACTGCTTCTACATTTTCACCAAATGTCTTTTTGATTTTTTCTATTGTTTTGGTATCGAGCTCTCTTGCAGATGTGATTTCAAGTTCTACAATACCTTTTTCTTTTTTTACAACACGTTCAAATTCTGCAATGATGTTGTCACCTTGTTTGAGCTTGTGGTCACGTACAAGAATTTCAACAAATGTTTTCACTGCACTACTCAAATCAGACCCTCTGAGATCTTGTGTTACTTGATATAACGCTTCTGCGTACTGTTTGTTACTAGTCTTTGCCATATCTATTTACTTGAGTTTAGATAATGCATCTTCAATAATTTTTTTGTCGTTACTACCATCTACTTTTTCATTGAGAACTTTTTCAAGTGCTGCAACAATCAAATCAGCTGCCTCTGCTCGTACGCTTTCGAGCATACTTACTTTTTCTGCAGCAATATTTTTCTTTGTCTGTTCCACTAGTTTTTCTACTTCATTTTTTGCTTCTAATTTCATTGTCTCACCGAGCTGTTTACCTTCTGCGTGCGCTTTTTCTATTACTTTATTTGCCTCTGCTTTTGCTTCAGTGAGTTTTTCTTCATATGTTTTTTCACTTCTTGCGAGATTTGTTTCTACTTCTTTCGCTTTATCAAGACTTTCATCGATCAAATTTTTTCTCTCCTCAAGCTTGCTGGTAAGTGGTTTGAGGATCATAAACCAGACAATTGCTCCAACAATTGCAAAGTTCAAAAGTTGAAATGCAAATAACTGACCATTGAGACCAAGTGAAGCTGCGAGACCTTCGTCTCCAGTACTTGCACCGTGTGAATCTACTTCGGTGTGCATTTCTACCTCTCCGTGAGTATCAGCACCTGCCTCATCATAGAGAACTGGTTCTGGTGTATGTGCTTCTTGTCACATAATATTCTTTTAAATAATCCAATTAAGATGGGTTTTACAACCCACCATGACCGTATTATTTCAATGTAAATACGACAACAAGTGCGTAAATAGCAATTGCCT
>PKTJ01000008.1 GCA_002869205.1 Candidatus Parcubacteria bacterium
AACTACTGAAGAAATTTATAATCAGTATCGCGCACTTACTCCATGGCCAGGTCTCTGGACTACGTGGAATGATAAACGTTTAAAATTACTTAGTATAAAACCTTCAGATAAAAAAATAGAACCTGGCAAAGTAATAATAGAAGATGGTATACTCTCAATAGGAACAAAAAATTCTTCTTTGGAAATTTCTGAATTACAACTGGAAGGAAAACCTAAAATGGATATCCAGACGTTTTCAAATGGGTACAATCAAATTAATGGAAATGTTTTGAATTAATACTTTTCCCTACTATGCAAACCCGCCTCACAACATCATCAATCTTTCGTGATTGGCAAACACTACTACTGCTACTCGCTTTCTTTGGAATAAGAATTGTATCTTTTTATCTCGCACCGCATGCAATTCTCCAAGCAATCATTGTATTTACAATGATTTTTATTTTGGGACTTACGTTTTTCAAAAATCCTGACTATGCCTGGATGATTGTCTTGGGAGAATTATTACTTGGTGGCGCCGGACATTTTTTTGAATTCTTTGGTCTGTCTATACGCACCATTCTTATCCTGGTATTTTTGTTTCTCTGGATTGTATACTCTCTTTCCAATAGAGACAAAACGCTTTTCAAAATACACATCCCTCACAATCTTTACTATGTGCTCATACCGCTCGCGGTGTTTCTGTTCATTTCAGCGACTCTTGGTATCTTCAACGGACATAAGGTACATCATGTCGTGCAAGATTTAATTCCATTTAGTTTTTTTGCTTTACTTCTTCCTGCGTTTCATCTATTTCGTGAAGAAAAGATGCAACATTATTTTGTTAGACTTATTATTGTGTTCCTCATTGGCTCAGCAGTATTTTCACTTTTCACTTTTGGATTGTTTACAACAGAGACAGTGGAAATTAATGGCGAATTTTACAAGTGGTTCCGTGATGTTGCCATGGGCAAAATTACTTTTGTCACTGACTTTTTCTATAGAATTGTCACACCTGAACACATATTGATTCCACCACTCATGCTTATTGGTTATGCACTTCTCATGAGAGATGAAAAACATAACAAAATGTGGCGCTTTATGTTCCTTTGTGGAGCACTCGTACTTGCGCTGAATTTTTCACGCGCATATTTAATTGGTTTTGTTGCTGGTCTGATAGTTCTCAAATATAAACACAAGATGAAACGATGGCTCACTGTTTCACTCTGGAGCCTCATAATGATCATTCTAGTCTTTATATCGGTCAATATTGTGTCGAGTATGGGAAGTAGCCTTGGACTCGAAATTGCAGGACTTCGTATAGGTAGTATGGTCCTACCTGAGACAGAAATTAGCACCAATACACGCACAGCGCTTCTCACACCTATTTTTGCCATGGTAAAGCAACACCCAATTCTCGGATCTGGTATTGGTGCTACACTAAGCTATGTAAATCCCTACACCTATATGCAAATCAATACACGTCATTTTGATTGGGGGTACCTGGAAATGATCGTCGAACTCGGTATTGTCGGTTCACTTATACTTCTGAGCATTATAGGACTACTCGTATACGAGCTTACAAAAAAAATCCGATCGATATCGGACTTTCATGATTTATATATAGGGCTTCTTGGTGGAATTGCTGCACTACTTGTGATAAACATCACTGCTCCTGCACTCTATCATGTTCTTGGAATATTCTATTTCGCTTTTGTCATGGCATTTGTAAGCAAACCGGTTGACTTGTTTGATAATGTTGTAACAACTTTGTATAGAGTATTTAATAAAATAAAAAACGAATAGGAAAAAATCTAACACAAGATAAAAGACCTGTGATAGGTCTTTTTAATTTATTTCAAATTGTGTTTTCTTTTTACTATGTTTTTTGCTTCTTCATATTTTTCAACTCTTGATCTAATTCCTGGCAAAAACTTCCAGGGTTTTTTGTATGCACATTTTGGCAGCCAACCACTCATCGTTCCACCTGCAGAGGCTTTAAATAAGTACTCATCAATCCACACACCTTTTTTTTCCTTACCCACCATAGACAGCCACAAATCCCAATCTTGAAAACGCTTAATACTTTCGTCCCATCTTAGTACGTCTTTTTTATGAATAAGACTAGTGGTATGAATATAATTATTTTCTTTTAGTTTCTCTGCATCAAATGATTGTGCAGGCATTTTTTTTGATCCAAAATAATAATTACAATATACAAAACTCGCGCCAACACTTTGATCAAGTTGTTTTTTCATTTTTTTGAGCATGTCTGAATTCCCTATCACATCTGCATCCCAAAATACCACGTATTCTCCCTTTGCTAACTCAAGTCCTCTGTTTCGTGCCGCAGGAGCCCCTCTATTTTCCTGTCTAATATATGTAATTTCTTTGTCTGAGACTTCTTTTTTTACATCTTCACTAGATCCATCGTCTACTACAATAATTTCTATATCTTTATGGCTTTGTGACAAAATTGAATGCAAAGCAGCGCGAAAATCATCGACGCGATTGTAGACAGGAATTATAATTGAGATGAGTGAAGTTGACATAAGAAAAAAAGAGATGTAATGTTACTTTAGCTTCAAATATCGGGTTGGCGTTACGGAAATCCCGCAATGCGTCGACCCTTTTGATCTTTAGGAGGACACCTGTGAAGAGTGTGTTCGCGTGCCTTCGCTGGTTTCGCCAGTGGCTTGATGACCACGGAGCCTTCGCTGGTCTCTGGATCATGATCGCCTTTCTCGTGGCGATACCCATCCTCATCATGGTCATCTCGTTCGGAGATGTCCACATCGTGATGAAGGTGGCTATCCGGATCGGTGTCGTGGTTTTCTGCACCTGGTTCAGTAAGTACTGCATCATTCTCCTGCGTGCCGTGGCGGAAGCAGGCTCCACCAAGTCCACTCAAGACACTCCTTAAGGAGGGCTGCCGTTCGCGCCCTCCGCCCCCCCCTCTTTGTTTTTTTATAAAAATATAAAGAAAGAAAACTATTCTATTTTTTAGAATGGTTTTTTTATAGAAAAATAAACCCCTCCCATCCTCCCCTACGAGGGGAGGAGCTTACTTACCTAGCTTTACTCAATTCAATACATTTGTGTTCAATCCTTCCCATTACACTATCTTGATCAAAAAGTAACTCTTCATTAGTAAATCGCAATACTATATAACCCATCGAAACTAACCACTTATCTCTCTTTCTATCATGTTTTTGTTGAAATTCTTCAAGATGTACACCGCCATCTAATTCTACAATTAATTTTAATTTATGACAATAAAAATCTACAAAATAATATCCTATTTGAAATTGTCTACGAAATCTATACCTTAAACTTTTTCTCCTTAATAAATTCCACAATACAATCTCCGATTTTGTTTGGTTTATCCTTAAATATCTTCTAAACTTATTCTGGTCAGATTTGTTTGAAAATAATGGGGCGTGATTCATACACTAAAACCCCACACACCTTAAATTTAAAATTACTCTCCATATTCCTCCCCTTGTAGGGGAGGTTAGGAGGGGTTCTGCTTTATTTCTTTATTCCCTGCAGAGCATCACGCACTATACGACGATCATCCCACTCAATCATCTTACCGTCTGCTACACACATCCCCTGTTCACTTCCTTTTCCTGTAACCAGAACTAAATCCCCTTCCTCTGCCATTTTAACAGCTCTTATAATGGCTTCTTTTCTATCCAAAACCTTAAATAAATCTTTTTCCAGAACCTTACCTGTTTTTTCTACGGCACCGACAACATCATTTATAATCTCCATAGGATCGTCATCGTACGGATCTTCGTCAGTAACAATACAAATATTAGCTTTTTCTCCTATCATCTTTCCAAGATCAAAACGTCTTTGTCTGTCACGACCACCACCTGTAGAACCAAAAACATGAATGATGCGATCTGGTTTCAATAAATCTACCACCTCGTAGAGTGCAGACATTGCCTTTGGTTCAAACGCATAATCAACTATAGCCTGAAAACCAAACTCTTTAGTCTCAGAAATAAATTCTATTCTACCAGGTGCTGACTTAATTTTTTTGATAGCATTTTGTATATCTTGCCATGAAATATCAACTGATCGTGCAATAGTAATCACTGCGAGCAAGTTTTCAACATTATGAATACCGAACAATGGTGCATTGAAGCGATAGCCATGTGTTTCAAAATGCAAACCTTCTTTTGTGACACGTATATCTTTATCTTTTGTATCAAATTTAATTTTCTGGTCAAAATGCAATTGCAAAAATTCATCGGCATACTCACTATCACCATTTACAATTGCAATTTTCCCGTTGTTTTTTATTTTTGATTTACTTACATGTTTAAATATATCGAGTTTTGCTTGCTTATAATGCTCAAAGCTTCCATGAGAATCGATATGTTCTGGATATAAATTAGTGAGGACCATCATATCGTAATTAATACATGCGTGACGATATTGTAACCTGCCTTCTGAAGTCGTCTCGACAATTGCAATATCACATTTTTTATCTACCATCTCACGTAAATATTTTTGTATTTTCATCTTACCAAGCATGGTCATCTTCTGATCGTTCAATTTTTCTTCTCCACCAACATAGAAGTCTACCGTAGATAGTGATCCAACCTTGTATCCGGCATGTTCTAGGACTTGGCGTAAAAAGTGAATCACACTTGATTTTCCACTTGTTCCTGTAATGCCAATAACCATCAATTCTTTTGATGGATATTTGTATTTAAAGGCTCCATACCACGCCCAAAACAAATGACGTAAGTTAAGAAGCTTTTTTGGTACTAATTTTTTGATGACATGCTTTATTTTCATATGATTATATTCTAACATATTTTGCTAATTTTACAACCAAAACATCTTTTAAAGAGAGATTATCTGTGCAAACCCCTTGACAAAATCCTGTATATATACTAATGTCTCTGCAGCTGGACGACTCTGATCCTGTCTCGCTCGAAGCTTGGGGTGCCTCGCGCCCTACCCTCGGAGACCACGCTCAAGATCCCCTCGGGGACAAGAAGTAATGCCTCCCTCGGTGCTTCCGAGACTGATCCGCTTTTCCCTGCCACTACTGGGAGACCCCGCAGGGCCACGCGCCAACCTATGGTGTGAAGCGCCTTTCAACCTCCACTGGAGGGATCGCGGATCGAGGGGTCAGAGTCGTCCGGCCTCTCTTCAAATTTTAAACCACCCGAATAGGGTGGTTTTTGTATACTGTAAATTTTCTTATTTCTGTAATGATAGTTCGTAGACTACTCGTTCGATCTTTTGTACGGCGCTCTTAGCTTGATCAAACTTATTTCGCAGATAGCTTGTCAGGTTAAATTCAATAAGCTCCCCTACAATCTCTTGTGCCATCTCAGCACACTTCTTTACTGTCTTGATGTCATTATCAGTTGCTGCCTTTATTGCATAGCGATATAACTCACCTGGTACATCACATAGTCCAGCGATATATCCTTCTGGTGAGATTGGTAATGATTTTATTTCACCCATCTTACCCGTACTTAAAAACTGATGAAACAATACTGCTTCTACATATTCTTCTAGCCCAGCTTTGTACGAACCTTCATTTTGTATACGTGGATCTTTACTATATTTTTTATTCAATCCTTTGAACATCTTCTCGGCTTCTTTTATTTTTAATGAAGCCTCTTTCATATTGTCTCTGTGCATGGCAAATATTGCACGCTTAGACAGATGAAGTGCATCACCAGAAATCTTGATCACATCACGACGTTTGGATGAATAAGAAAGTAAATCTTTTCCTACTTTTTTCAAGTATGTCTTTTGTAACATCATATTATTGTGTTATTGATTTATGATCTTTAATTAAAAATACTGCTTTTATAATTTCGATTAATACTAGGTTGAATAAGCCAAACCCAATCATCACGCTCCACTCAAAAAGACCAAGTGGTACGGTGCGTAATAACAATTGAAATGGTGGTAGATAAATTGCCATGATGAGAAGCACCCAACCAAGCGCAACCGCACCAATCAGATATTTATTATCAAACAATGGAATCTTGTATACCATATGTCTGAGACTTCGTATCGAAAAAATATAAAAGAGAGAGTCAATTGCAAAACCTACAAAAATAACTGTTCTCGTTAATGCAAGATTTCCTGTGGTTTTGTAAAAATACAAAAATATTGCAAAGAGTGCAATATTGGCAAGTATCACCTTGGCAACAATCATTGTCTTCATTTCCTTGTCTATGATTGGCTCGTTCCGACGACGTGGCTTATCCTGCATGTTTTCCTTGTCGCCCTTGTCAAATGCAAGCGCCATATTGGGAAATGAGTCTTCAATTAAATTAACCCACAAAATTTGAGCTGGCAATACAGGCAATGGAAGCCCGGCAATCAAACTTCCGGTAATCATAAGTACTTCTGAAAAACTTCCTGATACCAAATAAAGTACTACCTTTTTGATATTTTGATAAATTCCTCGACCTTCTTCTACTGCATCTACAATTGTGTTGAAATGATCATCCATGAGTACCATGTCTGAAATTTCTTTTGCAACATCAGTGCCACTCCCGAGCGCTACACCAATATCAGCACCTTTGAGCGCAGGAGCATCATTGACGCCATCTCCTGTCATTGCCACCACCTCACCCTTTGCTTGGAATGCCTCTACAATTCTAATCTTGTGTTTGGGATCTACACGCGCAAACACAGAGACCTTACCAATAGCATCACGTAAATCTTCATCTGTAATATCTTCAAGTTGTTGGCCATTAAAAATATTTTCATCTTCTGCAGGAATATTGAGTTCTCGTGCAATAGACTGTGCCGTACGCACATGATCTCCTGTGATCATTACGATACGAATACCTGCGCCACGAGCGTTTTCTATTGTATCTTTTACATCACTACGAAGCGGGTCAGACAACGCAACAAGACCTACAAGCACCAAATCTTTTATGTTGCTTGCATCAAGTTTTTTTGTATTCTTCTCATATTTTTTATACGCAACTGCAAGCACACGTAATCCCTTGCTTGTGAGAATTTCTTCTTGTTTTGCAAACCACTCGCTCATCTTCTTTGTCATCTTTTTTACCTCGCCATTCTCTTCATAATATGAACATCTCTTATACAATACTTCTGCAGCACCTTTTACATATAGAAGTTCCTCATTGTCTACATCTTTGTGCAGTGTTGCCATGAATTTGTTCTCACTATCAAAAGGAACTTCGGCAATACGCTTGAGTGTGCTATCCAAATGATGTTTCTCAAGACCTGCTTTCATACCAGCATAGACAAGCGCTGTATCAGTAGTATCTCCAAAAAACTTCCATTTCTTTTCTGAGTCTTGTGGATTTTCTATAACACCATCATTACACATCACGCCAATACGCAGTGCAGTAATAATATCATTGTGACTGTCGGCGGTATTTGTGTGAACTTGAGCAAGCTCCCCGAAACTCACCTCATCTTGCGCAGTCACCACATGTGTTACCTGCATCTTTCCTTCGGTAAGTGTACCTGTTTTGTCTGTACAAATAACACTCACCGAACCAAGAGTCTCCGCAGCAAGTAATTTTCTTACCAAGGCTTTTTTCTTTAAGATGTGTTGCATGCCGATAGCCAAGATAACCGTCATTGATATTACCAACCCTTCGGGAATAGCAGCAACGGCAACAGCAACTGATGTTTCAAACATTTCAAGCAATCCATGATGTTCAGATTTGGAAAAAATACCCAATAGAAATATTCCAATAGAAATAAATACAACAAACACTCCAATAATTTTTCCCATTCTCGAAAGCTGTGTTTGAAGTGGTGTCTTATCTTGCTTTGTTGTCTTCACAAGAGATGCGATCTGACCAATCTCAGTTTTTTCACCTGTATCCGTAACCAATACGTGTGCACGACCATTTACCACCACAGTTCCTTTGTAAACCATGTTTTTTCTATCCCCTAGAGCAAGCTTTCCTTTTAAACTTTTTGTATGTTTTTTGATTGGTTCAGATTCCCCTGTTAGCACAGACTCATTTATCTCTAAGCTCGTCGATTCAACAATACGTCCGTCGGCTTGTATTTTTGTTCCTGCATCGAGCACCATAATATCACCTGGAACTATTTGTGAACTTTTTACCAACATTTCTTTGCCGTTTCTCAGGATAAGTGCTTTGTATTCGACCATGTTACTTAGTTTTTTCAATGCTTGGTCTGCTTTAAACTCTTGTACAAATCCGATAATTACATTCACACCTACGGTAATAAAAATCACACTCATATCAATATACTCTCCCAAAACACCACTGATAATACCCGCAACTGCCAAAATCAAAATAAGTGGACTCTTCCACTGTTCTAAAAATATTTTTAATTTCGTTACATGTTGTTTTGACTGAGGTAGCTTGTTTTGACCATATTCTTGTAAACGAATACGAGCCTCTTTTGTAGAGAGACCGTCTTTGTTGGTTTTTAATTTTTTCAAACTATCAACAGCGCTAAGATTGTACATATATGCTATATATTACCAAAAAAAAGAGGTAAAAACAAGCTCATTCTTGACAAACTTAGTTTTCTCTAGTTAAATAGTGTCATCGGAATTCTGCTAGCTGTTGAGATACGCCCGGAAGGGCACGAGAAAGGAACTAGCCGATGCAGAAGATGCATACCCTGAAGAATGGTACTCAGTGCCATTTCGATCCGCGCCGGGCTCCGAAGCGTCCGAAGGCAATTCGGACATACAAGCCGCTGCGCGGTGGCCGTTACCACTGCAACCAAACCGGCGAAATAATCCGGTACCCCAAGGAGCATCGCTGGAAGAGTCGTGCGCTCTTCGCGCGAGACCTACTGAAGAAGCCGGCGGCGACACAGCCCAGGATGCGAACCACGACGATCGATGACAGTGGTGACACCAACTGTCCCTACTGTGGACGTATGCACTACGACATGCGTCCAGGCACGACGACATGCCGTTCGGTCATGTGCAACAAGGAGTTCAAGGCCGAGTCGCTCACTCCGGCACCCGAAGTCGCCATCTACGGTCGGTGGGTAACCTGTCCGAACGAGAGCTGCAAGAATCGGATCTACACGGAGAAGTGGCAGCTCGGACGTCTGACGAAGTGCAGCGACTGCGGACAGAGGATGGTTCGGACCAATCCGGTTCGAACGATCGAGGTCAGTCAGGCGCAAGGTACTGTCACCTGCCCCGACTGCAACAAGCAGAGACGGTACTACTCGTCAGGAACCATCGAGTGTGGCAACTCCACACACTGCGGTCGTCAACTGAAGATCATCGTGAAGCAGGCGGTCCTCAAGCGCGCGAGAATCAGCGTGGGCTGGCGCAACGAGGCCATCTGCCCCAACTGCGGGAACTGGGTCGAGACGGGTAGAGTGCCCGGCAACAAGCACTGCCACCACTGCGGCGCGCAGTTCACCGCCTACCTCTAGAACACACCTGTTCTACCCCACCACACACCTACACAATTCCCACGTCCGGTCCCGCCTTTTCTTAACAAGAAAATTATTAGGAGAAAAAAGATCTGACGTGAGGAAATATAAAAAAATCTGTCTTAAAAAGACGGATTTTTTTATAGTTAAAATTTTTATGGTGGATAAGATACACTCGTCAAACTACCATCTCTCCCTTATCTATGATATACTCTGTGAGTACTATTTTTCCATAAGCTTACTCAGATATTGACTTTCTTCTGGAAATGATATATTATATTCTTGCTTGAATTTAAATTCCGCCCAAGGCGGACTCGCCTCAGGTGAGGAATCTCGTCTATTCCTTTGAGTTCTAGCACATGGTCCGGTAGCTCAGCTGGTAGAGCAGCAGCCTTTTAAGCTGATGGTCGTGGGTTCGAACCCCACCCGGATCACCAAAATAAGAATCATCCTTACCGGATGATTCTTATTTTATGAATTTTTTAAAAATCTCTTAAACCAAATCAACAGGAACTGAAATTCTGTCACCACTTTTCAATACCGTATAATCTTCTGAGGCGTCAACACGATATGGCTCATCGGCAGAAGTAGGAATACTGTTCCTTTTATCATATTGCCCATCATCGTGCAGAAAAAATTTAGGTTCGCCCTCTTTCTCTTCTGTTCGCTCCACGACAAGCAATCTTTTTTCATCTCTCTTACCATCTATAGATCCATAATATTCCCCAATAACATTAAATTTTTCTGCAAGCCACTCCTTACTTAAAGAAAAAGTCATTGTCCCACTTGCTGGCTTGATTTTCGACCTTGGAATCTCTCTTCTTTTCATGACACTTTCGACAAATTCTTTGGCACTCTCTTCATTCCATTTCTTGAGTTCATCTTCATGATTATCTCCTCTGACAACACTAAGATCTGGTTGATCTTCGGAACCAGGTAAGCCACGCATTTGTTCTGGGGTAAGTTTTCTTGCTGATGATCCGTCCATATAAAATATTTAATATTTACTTATCTAGTGTACTAAATATACTCAATCCTGTCTACTTATTAAAAATCACCCTTACGGATGATTTTTTCATTTTATACTGTTGCACTTGCACCTCTGGCTACTCGCTTTCTTTCATTTTCAGTCAGGAGCTGTTTTCTGATTCTAATATTATGTGGTGTTATCTCTAGGTATTCATCTTCGGTAATAATCTCAAGCCCACTTTCGAGAGTGATCAAAAGCGGCGGTGTAAGATTGAGTGCGTCATCTGCGCCACTAGAACGCATATTAGTAAGTTGCTTGCCCTTAATAGGATTGACCGCCATATCTTCGCCTTTGGATGTATTACCGATCACCATTCCTGCATAAACCTCGACGTTTGGCCCGATATATAGTGCACCGCGATTCTGTAAATTTGCCAAAGAAAAACCAAGTGCTTTTCCATTTTCCATAGAAATCATAGATCCCACCGTACGTTTATCAATATCACCAACATGAGGTCTAAAACCAATTACCTGGCTACACAAAATCCCCTCACCCTTGGTATCAACAATGAACTGCCCACGATAGCCCAACAAACCTCGAGAAGGAATTTCAAAAATAAGTCTAGTTTGACCATCTTTGGCTTGCATATTAGTCATGATACCTTTTCTTTTACCAAGCTTCTCGGTTACGACACCGACAAATGCGTCTGGTACATCGATTGTTACTTCTTCAAATGGTTCGTTTTTCTTACCATCAATTTCCTTGATAATAACTTGTGGCTGAGATACCTGACATTCAAATCCTTCGCGACGCATATTTTCAAGTAGCACTGCAATATGCATTTCTCCTCTTCCATATAATTTGAAATGATCAGTAGCTGAGAAATCAATCTTAAGACCCACATTTACTTCCAATTCTTTTTCAAGCCGCTCATTAATTTGACGACTTGTAACCAACTTACCGTCCTTACCAGCAAACGGAGAATTATTTACAAGCAAATTCATAGAAATGGTTGGTTCATCAATGATGATAGCTGGCAAAGGTTCCTGATCTTCTTCTACACAAATAGTTTCTCCAATGTAGATATCTGAAATACCTGCAATCATAACAAGGTCTCCGGCTACCGCTTCTTCTGTATCTATTCGCTCAACTCCTTTAAATGTTTGGATTTTATTAACTGCGGCTTTACGTATTTCACCATCTGGTTTTTTTACAATAACTTTACTTCCTGCTTTGAGTGTTCCTTCGTATACGCGACCAATAGCGAGACGACCAAGATAGTTGTCATAACCAAGGTTAAATGGCTGCATACGAAATGGTTTTTCTGTATCAGCTGCTGCAGCTGGTACTTTTTCTAAGATCACATCAAGAATAGGCATAAGATCTTTCTCTTCATCAGTCATATTGCGCTTTGCCGTACCCGCTTTACCATTTGCATAGAGTGTGGTGAAATCAAGTTGTTCATCAGTGGCGCCAAGATCCATAAATAATTCGAGAACCTGTTCGTGAGCACGTCGTGGATCAGCGGCTGGCTTATCAATTTTATTCAAAATAACAATAGGTTTAAGTCCAAGTTCAAGTGATTTTTTCAAAACAAATTTTGTTTGTGGCATCGGACCTTCTTGTGCATCTACGATCAACAATACTGAATCAATAGATCTAAGTACACGCTCTACTTCTGAACCAAAATCAGCATGGCCTGGAGTATCCACAATATTAATCTTTCTGTCTTTATAAAACACTGAGGTATTTTTGGCATAAATCGTAATACCACGCTCTTGCTCGAGTGCGTTACTATCCATACTCACCTTGTCCTCAGCACTTACCATGCCGGTTTGTTGCATGAGCCCATCAGTCAGCGTAGTCTTACCATGATCTACGTGAGCAATGATGGCGATATTTCTAATTTCCATAGTGTTTGTCATTCTGAACGCAGTGAAGAATCGATCTCATCTCGTTCATTTTTATTTATAAATCTATTTATTAAAAAAATCTCCCTGTAGGGAGAATCTACAATAAATCACGAGGTTCTATTGGAACTTTTCGGGATGACGCGATTATATAGGAAAAAGTATGATTTGTCAAGATTCGACAAACCTTACCACTCTAACCCCTCTATGTAACTTTTAAGTTTTGTAGTAGTACGAAATTTTTTTAAAATTAAAGTACGTTTGAGCCCAAGACAGATAGCTTTTACTTCGTCTGGTTGTTTACTATACCAAGCCTGTCCACCAAGCGCTTCATAGAATATATAAATCATATTACAAATATCATCCTGACGATTTTCTGGCTTTGGTGTTTTCCACTGAAAAAAATCAACAAGTTTCAGGTCAAATTCTAATCCGTGTCTCTGAATAATTACATTTGCTGAATGAAGATCTCCATGATATTCACCAACCCGATGTATATCTTCTATACCTCTTGCAAGTGCATATAGTAAATGCAATGCTTCAAAGGGACGTAACCTTCTACTTGGTTGATATTTCAAGAAATCAGACAATAACTCCCCCTCCACAAACTGCGAAAGTAAAAAAGAAATATTTTGTCCTTTATATTCAAGTATTTCTTGAGTATGATATTGAATCAAAATGGGACAATTGCGAAGCTTATGTAATTTACGTGCATAGAACTTAAGATTGTGATTTTTCTTATTCCTATGTGGAAAGAAAAATTTTGCAGCACGTTCTATTCCAGTTCCCATTTCGCGAACCAAATAAACCTCGGCTTCCCATCCTGATCCTACTTTTTGTAACACCTTATATTTACCTACCAGTACATCACCTTCCTTAAATTTAAACGACGTAATACGATTATTTTTTCGAGTCATATATGCATAATAAATATGCAAATAGTATACTCTTTTTTGAAAAAAATGCTATAAAAAACCACCGATGTTCAGTCAGTGGTTTTTTTGTTTATTTAAATTATTCAAGATCTACATCAGCACGATCACACACTCCATCACCGTTTATATCACGAAATTGTCGTCCTTCTCCATCACCCATACGATGTTGGCCCTTCATTCCTTGACGTCCCATTTGTGGTAATCCCAGTTCTGCTGCAATAGCTTTTGCACCATCTCTATCACCTGATTGCATAAGTTCATGCATTTGTTTGAATTGATCAAAATTTTCTGCAGTAATATTCTCAAGCATCTTTGGCTCATGGCCTTTTTCAGATGCAATCTCAGTCACCTTTGCCACCCACTCATCATATGTGGCGTTTGCTGTAAATTCCTTCATTTCTTCTCGATGTTCCATATTACCTTTTTGTCCTCGAAATTCTTTTTGTTGACCTTCTCCATTTCCTGGATTGGTTGCTGCACTCGTCGCCATGGAACCAACCACAAGTACTGCCAAAGCAGCGAGACTACCGAGTGCAAAATATGCTGTTTTTTTCATATGTTTTAAATTAATTTTGTTTTGATTTAACATTTTATGGAATAAACCACAGACCCCTCCTGGCCTCCCCTACAAGGGGAGGAAATGTATATAACGCGCGTTATATTGAAGAAATCTACATTCTTATGTGCACATAAGAATGTTGACTACCTTCACTCTATAATACGCACACCTTCGCGCATTTCTTTCATTCCTCTCACGCCCTTCATCATACCTGGTCCACGCCCTGGAAGCATGTATGGCTTGATACCCTCGGCTTCAAACTCACGATCTCCCACTTTTTCTCCATAAATAATTATAATTTTATCAAGCAAAATATCCATTTTTACATGAGGAGAAATAAAAACTTCCTCTGTATTCACATCCCAAACATTTTCTTTGAAATCAACAAGATTAAGAGAATCCTCTTTCATACCCATCACTTTACCTATAATAATTCCTTGTTCTGGGTTTTGTAAAAGCTGTTGCCTCTTTTCAGCAAGATGATGGTATAGTGGCGCATGATCTACAGAAAACTCCTCAACACTATTTCCTACACCAACCTTATATAATCCAAAACCAAGCAAAAATGTACTGAAGATATATACACCAAGTATAATAGGTAGGGCAATTTTGTATCCACCTCTCACATGACGAACCTCATAATATGCAATGATAATAAATAGCAAGAAAATAACGAGCCAAAAATATGGTAAAACATATACAAGATTCTTAAACATCCCACTGGCGCGACCCGCAAGCGCCCACTCATGATTTACAAAAATAAATATCATAACAGACACCGTAATTGCACCAATAACAATAGATAACAGAGCGGCTGACCAAAAGGCATAGTTTTTTGCAAGAAAAGCAAAGCGAGACTTTGGTTTTGTGTCTTTGATCTTATCCAAGATATTGTCAGAGATATTATTTTTCATACTGTTTTTTAAACTGTTTTTTTGCTCGATTGATAAGTGTACCTACCGTCCCGACTGGTTTTTTCAAAATATCAGATATTTCATTATAATCTTTTTCTTCTAGAAATTTTAACACAAGCACTTCTCTATACTTTTTATCAAGTTTTCCTAATATATTATTTATTTCATTTTGCAAATCCTTGTGTTCAATTTCTTTTGAAATATCAAGTTCGTCTGCAATTTTTACTAAATCTTCTGTTTCTACATAATTTATAGGACGCACTTTTCGCTTACGCAATTCACTCATCGTGGCATTATGTGTAATGCGGTATACCCATGAAGAAAATTTCAGTTTTGTGTTGAATCCATTTAGATTGTAATATATCTTCACAAAGACTTCTTGTAACACGTCTTCTGCATCTTCATATCCCAATCCTGAGATACGCTTGATATAGGCAAGTAACTGACGGTTGTATCGATCAATTATATGCACAAAATTCTCCTGGTTTTCCAGAGTCAATATTACAAGATCGCCATCGGTTTTATCAGATAAGGAGGGTTCCATACATTATTATAATACGCATAGTATGCAATATTTCTTTCATAGCCGCAAATAACATTGCTTTTTGTAGCTAAATTTGTTAGGCTTTAGTAAAGATTTATTACTTTTTATCATACTCAATATGCCAAAAAATGATGATAAGATTCATTTTATTACAACAGGTGGAACAATCGATTCATACTACGACGGCACGAGAGACACAGTCGTCCCTTATAAGGAATCCATCATACCTGAGTATCTTATGAACTTGGAATTGTATGCAGAAACCATCTTCTCTGAAACTACTGTCGAACGAAATTTTTCTGAACTTATGATGAAAGACAGTCGAGAAATCACAAAAGGTGATATGCAGAGAATACTCGACGTTACAGAGGCAAGTGAATACAAAAAGATCATCATTACTCAAGGCACATACACCATACCTGATACAGCGAGATTTCTCAAAGCAAATCTAACAAAAAGTGAAAAAGTTGTAATTCTCATGGGATCTTTTATACCTCTCAAAGGTTTCACCCCATCAGACGCACCGTTTAATATTGGATATGCTATTGCAAAGATGGAACACCTAAAGCCGGGTGTTTATGTCTGTATGAATGGACGAACGTTTTTGCCAAAAGATATTGCAAAAAGTATTTCTGAAGGAAAATATATCAGTATCCAAAAAGAAAACTAACATGCACATCAAACCCGGTATCTATCGCCACTACAAAGGAAATGAGTATCGCATACACTTCATAGGAAAGCATAGCGAGACACTCGAAGAGTTCGTGATGTATGAAACATTATATGATAACCCAGAGAGCACATTCTGGGTTCGACCGATAGAACTATTTACTGATGAAGTTGAGTGGGAAGGGAAAACAATCCCCCGTTTCAAATATATACGAGAAAAATAAATCCGCCTCTTCGGCGGATTTTACTTTATAACTTTATAAACTCCTATCCAAACATCAACCATTTAGGTTTGAAAATAAGCAATAGACCGAGAATAAATATAAGTGCTCCACCAATGAGGTTTGCATACTTCGCATATTTACCTCCTACTGTCTTTGACTTCAGTGTCATCATGGCAATCGCAAATACAATCATATCATCGAGCATGTAGAACACGATGTAGCCAAACATATAAATGTATCTTTGCCACATTGGTAAATCATTGAGCGCGAGCACTTGTGTAAAGATCGCTGGGAATCCTGCACTACATGCAAGCTCTACCAAATTCACACTAAACCCAAGAAGGATGATGCCGGCAATTGACCACCAAAGACTTTTTTTGTAGACAATGTCTTTTATTTTTTCAAACGTTTTCTTGGTACCTTCGTTCTTAGATACTTTACATACCACACCGTCTGCTTTGCGATTTCTCCACCAGTCACGAAGCTGAATACCACCAACTGTCGCTGCGACTAAACCAATTCCGAGACGCACAATTGTTATCATTCCCACAAACATGAGGAACTGTAACCATGCTGCCATGAAAAAGAAATACACGACTCCGGAAGACAATATAAATATACTTCCCAAAATCCACATGCGTTTCTTGTCTTTCATACCCAAGAGAAGCGTGATGAGGAACAAGAGCGCCCACATTGCACAGGGATTGAATCCATCAAGGAGACCAAGTACCACGGTCAAAATAGGTAATGAAAAAGATGTGGCATCAATGCGACCGAGGACTGGAATACTAATACACTCTTTACCTTCTTCACATTGATCTGCTTCTACAATAGCATCACTATCCAGAACACCACCGTACCTGAGTCTATCTTCTATAATACCCATGATTTGTCTTCCTGTGGTCTTGTCTGTGCCATACCCTTGCACCACTTTTCCATCAATCACTGCGACAGGAACTCCCCCACCTTGAAATTTATAATAGTACTGATACTGCTTGAAGACTTTCTGGTTCTCTGGCTCACTCACTTCATACATCTTAAAATCAATATATTGGCCGTACTTTGGCATTACTTCATTTTCTATAAACTCAATTTCGTCACGACAGTGTGGACATGTTTCTAGATGAAACAATGCATACTCAAACTTATCTCCATCACGCAGATTGAGTTCGTCTTCTGCATAAGAGCTTGTGGGAATCAATGCAAAAAAAGCGATTACCACTATAGCAAGGCTAAATAAAATCTTTTTCATACAAAATTAGTATAATTATAAATAGATAGACCAATTATATACCTTTTCAAAAAAATAGACAAGACTTTTGTAGAAACAAGAGGTTCATAAGTAACTAGTTAACTAGTAAACTTATTACTTATTAACCCCACAAAAAAACACCCTCTGTATAGAGGATGTCTTATTATTTTAGTACTTCTGTTCCTACTATTTCAAACCAATTTCAGTTGCTGCCTTCTTGTAGCTTGCAGTATTCAAGTTACTTGCTGCTGAAAGTTCAAATAATTTATCATGCATTTCTTTCCATTCACCCTGCTCCTTGGCACACTCAAATGCTTCTGCAGCCTTTTGTGCATTTGGGTGAAATGACAATGGGAAATGACGATACGTGAATTTAATCTTATCACCATAGTTATCGAGAACTTGTTCTACAGTAGGAGTAAATCGAGCACAGTACGGACATTCAAAATCAGAGAATTCTACCAGTGAAACGGTAGCGTTTTTACCACCAATCCAATCAACGTTTGGTAATTCTGGCATATCAACTTTTTCAAGTGTTCCAGACTCCATACCAATTTGTTCGAAATCATCAATAAACGGTTCTTCACCACGAAGTAAATCGTCAATAACATCGCTTACAACAACAAATGGTAGTGCGCCACTGATTTGATATCCATTGATAAATGTTGCTGGAGTTCCTTGTACACCAATTGATGCACCGAGATTGAAGTCTTGCTTCACGGCATCAGCGTATTTACCTTCGTCGAGACACTGACTAAATTTCTTTGGACCATCTGCGTCACCTTCTGAGACACTTTTTGTTCCTGTTGTCATTACCCCACCCTTGAGGACCACACCGAGTAGTATAAAGAAACCAATAGTACACAAGACCATAACTCCTCCGACAAGACCTACAAAAAAGGTTTGTTGTGGCGAGAGCATGCTCAAGATATTCTTTTGGTTTGTGTTGTTTTCTTCTGTCATAAAATACGTGAAGAATTATAAATAAATTACGAGTAAGATTATACCATTTCAAAATAAACATTACAACATAGTGGATAACTAAAACGTTGTGCACATTGACGAAGTATTGTATAATAGTATACCATATTAGTATAATTTATTCACACTAATTTGTAAATACATATTATTAATTTATCCTGAAGGGTTCGGGCTATTGACAAATCTTTCTAAAAATAAAGACAAGGTTATACACTACTAAGAATATCTATGTGTAAAACCCAAAAAATATCCTACGAAAGATCCCTCGATTTCGCTCCTGCCTGTCGGCAGGCGGGTCGCTACACTCGGGATGACATAAAAAACCTATGCAAGAACACACACATCCTACAAGCTTTGTAGGAACAAAAGTCCCCGATATGGAACTCGAGGCATTTCACGCTGATAATACAATCAAGATAAACCCATCAAACTACAAAGGAAAATGGTCTATCCTCTTCTTTTATCCTGCTGACTTTACGTTTGTCTGTCCTACAGAACTTGAAGATATGGCAGCTATGTATGATACGTTTCAAGAACTCAACACAGAAATTCTCAGTGTGAGTACTGATACGGTATTTGTACACAAAGCATGGTATGATAATTCAGAAGCAATTGCCAAAATTAAATTTCCTATGGTGGCTGACCCGACAGGAAAATTATGTAAGGCGCTTGCTACCTATATCCCCGAAGAAGGTCTTTCACTCCGTGCCACGTTTATTGTCGACCCAGAAGGTATTATCAAAGCATATGAAATGCATGACAACAGTATTGGACGCAACGCAAAAGAACTCCTTCGCAAGCTTCAAGCAGCTCAATTTGTAGAACAAAACGGTGACAAAGTATGTCCAGCAAATTGGCAGCCAGGCGCTGAAACACTCACACCTGGACTTGATTTGGTTGGAAAAATCTAATTACACTTAACCAAACTCATATGGAACACACACTCTATAAACTCCCCTACTCGTTTGATGCACTCGAACCACATATTGATGCACAGACAATGGAAATTCACTATACCAAACATCATCAAGCCTATCTTGATAATTTCAAAAAGGTGGTAGAAAAAAATCCCAATCTAAAAGATCTTTCTGCTGAAGATATTTTGCGAGATCTAAAAAAACTTGATGTAAGTGAAGAAGATCGCAAAGCTCTACAAAACCATGGTGGCGGATTTGTAAATCACAATCTTTATTGGTCTGTAATGGGACCAGAAAAACAAATTGATGAGACACTAGTGAGTGACATTGAAAAAACATTTGGTTCACTTGATTCTTTCAAAGAACTTTTCAATCTTACCGCAACCAAACAATTTGGTAGTGGCTGGGCTTGGCTTGTGAGAGACAAAAACCAAGATTTAAAGGTGTATTCACTCCCCAATCAAGATTCTCCTCTGAGTCTTGGTCATGAACCAATCCTTGCTATTGATGTATGGGAACATGCTTATTACCTCAAATATCAGAATAAACGAGTCGAATATATAGAAAATTGGTGGAATGTGGTGAAAATAGTTTAGAACGAAGCACGAACCATAATACACATAACATGGAACACTCTCTTACGAGGGTGTTTTTTTATACCAATGATATTGACAAAACCTTTTTTTTCTGTTAGATTTTTCTTATTGATCTTGGCATTCTCATCCTTTGACTCAAGAGAAAGGAATCACCCTTGACCAACGTGAGAACGAAAGACCGCAGAGTCGAAGTTCAGATCTCCGCTTTCCACAAGCCCAACGGCCGGAAGGACGAGCCCCACTACAGCGCACGCGTCATGACGGGCGTCCTCGAGCCGGGCATGAAGCTCGTCTACGCTCACGACTTCTTCGTCACTCTCAAGGCGATCGTCAGCCGCGACGGCGAGGTGCTCGACAAGGCTGGTCCTGGAACCGATTTCTACGCCGTCTTCAACGGCGACGGAATCGTGCCGAGCTTCGTCACCGAGGAGGACGGGGTCGAGGACCTGAACAGCACCGGCGGAAGCTCGATGGGTCGTCCGGCTCACGTGAACCGCACGCGCCCGCGCCAGGGTACGGACGCCGCGAAGTTCGCCGCGCGCGTCTGCTAGTCCAAGGTCGATAGGAGGGTGTGGTCAGATGGCCACGCTATTCGCCCACACGGGCGAAAACACAGGAGGCGCTGCTTCATGCCGCGCCCTCCTTCGACTGTTTTTCTTATCAGTTTATGGTAATCAGAACAGTAAAAACCACCTAGATTTTCTAGGTGGTTTTTTGTATACCAATAATATTGACAAAACACAAATTATGCTTTAATATCGTCACAGACTTCGACCTCCTACTTATCAACCAGAAGGAGCCTGCATGACACTTCAGTCGTTCATAGGAACCGATGATGGCTGGATTCCCGGAACCAATGGGGAACCAACCATACGATGTGAGGTCGGCCACGGATCTCACGCAATCTCAACAGCCTTGTGTGGAGTGGTCGACTGCCGCTGCCAGGGCCGAAAGGTTGCCAAGTGCATTCTCATGAACGGGAGGAAACGCCCTCCTGTCGCCTGTGAGATCTGGATCGACGATCGACGCGCTCATCCGCTCCTGCAGCAGGAGTGTGACTGACCTGCGCATCGTGCACGATCGAAGTCGAGGAGGGTGTGACGCCGAGCGTCACGACGCCCGCCATCATGGCGAGGACTCAGGAAGGCGCTGTCTCATGCCGCGCCCTCCTTCGACTGTTTTCATTATCATACTTGGTAATAAAGATAGTAAAAACCACCCTACTTGGGTGGTTTTTTATTATTCCTTACTTCTTGCTTCTTACTCGTTACCCCTTCCTTAATAATCACTTAACTTATCAATAATACCAAAACCTTTTATTTTCTCAAGTGACTTGGCTTCGATCTGACGAATACGTTCACGTGTCACACCAAATTCTTTACCCACTTCTTCGAGTGTGTGTGTCACACCGTCAGTTAAACCAAAGCGCATTTCTAGAATCTTCTTTTCACGTGGAGACAGATCTTGAACTGCTTCTCCAATATAATCTTTCAAAAGTTCTGCACCTGCAGCTTGAGATGGGCTGATGTTCTTGATATCTTCGATAAAATCAGAAAGTGATGTATCGTCATCATCATCGTCACCCACGGAAGTCTCGAGTGAAACCGTATCTTGAGAAATCTTGATAATATGTTTTACCTTTATCAAATCTTCTCCCATTTCTGCAGCAATCTCTTCTGGTGTTGCATCACGTCCGAGGTCTTGCAAGAGTCTACGAGATACCTGCATGAGACGATTGATTGTCTCTACCATATGGACAGGAATACGAATCGTACGAGAATGATCTGCCAGAGATCTAGTGATTGCTTGACGCACCCACCATGTTGCATACGTACTAAACTTGTATCCTCTGCGATAATCAAATTTTTTCACTGCACGAAAGAGTCCAATATTTCCTTCTTGAATAAGATCTAGCAATGAAAGTGACTTTCCTACAAATTTCTTTGCAATAGATACCACGAGACGCAAATTTGCTTCGATCATTTTTCTCTCCGCATTTTTGTCACCACGTTCTTTTCCTTTTGCAAGCTCTACTTCTTGTTCTGCAGTAAGCAATGGCACCTTACCTATTTCACGCAAGTACATCTGGATAGAATCCTGTGAAATATTTCCTAGATCAAAGAAACCACCTGACTCAACATCAGGCTGTTCACCTTGTAAGCCGCTAATAACCTCTGCCTTCTGTTCTCTTCTATCTCTTCCAAGTAATCCTTCCTGAGCTTCAACCACTGAAACGCTGTTTTTGTCTAGAAGACTAAGGAAATATTCATAGAGATCTACATAATGTTCTACGCGTGCAAAAAGAGAAACAATTTCGCGCTCTGTGAGAAATCCTCTATTTCTACCTTTTTGGACAAGAACATGAATATCTTGTTCGGTTGGGGTAGTAAATGGTTAATCTACGAGTGGTTTTTTGAACTTTTTTGGACGGGTACGCAAAACACGCCTTTTTGTAGAAGGTTTTCGTGTTGTTTTTTTGCCACGCACCGGAGCCTTGGCTCGAGAAACAACTTTGCGTTTCTTTGGAGCGGGTCTTTTGGCAACCACTTTTTTTGTACGTGGTTTACGTGTTACTTTCTTCTTTGGAGCTGCTTTTTTGGTAGACGTTTTTTTTGTGCTGCGCGTCGTCTTTTTGCGCGGAGCCCGCTTGATTGTTGTTTTGCGGGTAGTTGTTTTTTTACGAGTAGTTACTCGTTTTTTTGGAGCTGCTTTCTTGGCAGCTGGTTTTTTGCGAACAGTCTTCTTTGTAGCTTTTTTTGCCACCTTCTTTGGAGACTTTTTCGCCTTCGCCTTGGTTGTTGCTTTTTTCCTTGGCATGTTTTTACAACAGGTTAAACTGTTTATAAATTTAAATTTTGAAATTCTTTCATGAGCTGAGCAAGAGCATCTTTGTCCCCTGCTTTTTCTGCGTTTGAAATTGCTGCTTGTAGACGCTTGCGCTCAGACGCTAACCATTCGTTTTTTATAGTGTTACTGAGTTTTTCTATTTCAATTTTCGCGTCCTTTTCACTCAATGTAGCAAAATCCTTCTCACCTTGCATGAGAAGTACATCAACTATATTTTCTTGACCTTCGCGATGAAAATCATTGCGCAACTGGTCAATGTTTAATACTCCGCTAGTATACGCGTTTTTTACACTTTCGTAAAGGTTTCTATATGGTCCTGTGGACAAAGAAGGTAAAAGTTGAAAGGTAAAAGTTGAAAGTTGCTTATGAAATTTGAGAGCCATTATTAAAAAGCTTTCAACAAGTAAATCTAATCGTGTTTTCTTGATCTCTTTTATATTTATCTCTTCCTTCTTTTTTTCTATTTTTCCCTTTCTAGTAACCTCTTCTTTAATCTCTGCCATATTCTCACGCAAAACGGTCATATCAACACCTAGTCGTGAATTGAGTTCTTGTAGCCAATGATCTTTCTCAACTGCAAATGGAATGTTTTTTATTTCCCGGAGTAATTCTGTTGCGATAATTTGTTTGTCTTTTGGATTTTTTACATCTTTACCGACAAACGCACGATCAAAATACCATTTCATGACATCTTGAGCTTGAGAAACAGAGTCGAACCAAACTTGCTTATCTTTTTTCAAAACTTCATCCGGATCTTTTCCTGCACCTTCGGGTACTTGTATAACACGCACATTCATTCCTGCTTTGACTGCGAGCTCAATACCACGTCGTGCTGCCTTCTCACCAGCCTCATCGCTATCAAACGCCATATTCATATTATTTGAATATCGCTTCAATAATTTAATTTGTTCTTCAGTCATAGCTGTTCCACTTGTTGCAACCACATTTGTCATGCCGTATTGATGACATGCAATTACATCCATCTGTCCTTCTACAACAACAATTAAATCTTTGTGTTTAATTTCTTTTTTTGATTTGTTCAACCCAAACACAACTCGTGACTTATCATACACGGGAGTCTGTGGAGTATTTACATATTTTCCACCACTCTTTTCTGTCTCTACCAAAACACGTCCGGTAAATCCAACAACATTATCATGTACATCCCAGATGGGAAACATAATACGTCCACGAAATCGATCATAAAAACCTTTCATGGTCTGTGTGTTTGCACCTTCACGCTTGATCGTTAGACCGGACTCTACGAGATCATCAATACCAAACCCTTTTTTGAGTAAATACTGCGTAAGCAGATCCCATTGTTCTGGTACAAATCCAATGTGCCATGTTTCAATTGTTTCTTGTAACAATCCCCTGTCTTGCAAATATTCGCGTGCACCTTTTGACGCATCCATCTTTGTCAAAACATTGTGATAAAAGGAAGCGGCTGCACGATTGATATCTTTGATTCTGTTTTTTTGACTACTTTGTGCTTCACTTTTAAAATTTGTTGTTAATTGGATTCCTGCTTTGTCTGCAAGATACTTGAGCGCTTCACGAAATTCCATTCCTTCCATTTCTTCTACAAAGGTAAAGATATCTCCACCCTTTGCGCAACCAAAACAATGCCAATTTTGTCGTTCCCGACTGACCATAAATGATGGTGTCTTTTCTTGATGAAACGGACACAGACCCTTGTGATTGATTCCTGCGGGCTTGAGCTGTACATATTCACCCACAATGTCTACCACATCGAGTTTGTCTTTTATATTTTGGACATCATCTGACATATGGGTGTAGTTTAGCTTGGTTGAGAGAAAAAAGCAAGAGTCAAAAACCGCTCAAAAGAGCGGTTTTACATCTTATATTTAACCTCACTGTATCACTGTCCCCTTAAACTTCTTACCAGCAAGGACTTTTCTCACCTCTGGCAAGTTGGTTCCTTTTAAAATAGCCACTTTCAATCCCAACTTCTGCGCCTCACGACTTGCGATCGGATCAAATGGTGCATTCTTGCCTGGATCCCATGTGTTTCCTACCACATCACGTCTAAATGTTTTCCAATCTGTACTCTCTATCTTTTTTGCACCCTTGAACTTTGCCGGATCCTTGTCATAGACATAATCAATATTTGAAAGGTTAATTACATCCTTGGCACCGTATGCTTTTGCCATGAGCACCGCATCCATGTCAGTACTCCAACCCGGTTTGTATCCTGCTGCAATAATAATTGGTTTATTTGTTTTTACTTTTTTTCTTGGATCAGTAATCACATCCTTGTATGCATCATCTTGAAAAAGAAGTTTTACAAACTGTGCGTTGACCATGGTGGTATGAATTCCCATCCAATCCAGATCAACGTCTTTTAACCGTACTGTTTTTTTCAACGCGTCTTGATACTGTCTACATGTCGCACCACCGCCGATGATCAAAACAAATTTAGTTCCTTTTTTTACTTCACTCAAAATAAGTTGTCTAAACTTTTTGAGAAAAGGAACATTGAAACCAGTTTTGGGAATAATAATTGATCCACCTACTGAGATGATTTTTACATCCTTTTTTTTCATACTTATTCTACGCTTATAAACTCAAACCCAAATACTGGTTCTTTGAATGATTCATGATCAAACATGACTTCGAGCATGTAATCATCTACAGGAATATCACTATTCTGAGGATCTACAAAAAAGTAAAACTGTGCGTCATAACCACCTTCTTCAAATTCAATTGCAGTACTATAGTATTCGTCTCCCTCACCATCATACATAGTTCCTATCATAGTAGCACCTGCTGGAAGTGTAGAAATGAAACCACTAAATGTGATTTTTTCATCTGGTGAAAATACATCTTTTGGATCGATAAGGCTTCCGTCTTCTGCCAAATCAACAGATGTCTTGAGCTGATACACCGTAGCGATTTCAGTACCTTTCATATCCCCGCCCGCATCATTTTCATATTCAGAATTTCCAATATTGATGCCATACACTTTCCATTCGTCGTTTTCATGTACCAAGTCTACACGAATTGGGTACACCGTTCCATCTGTCTGCGTAATTGTTCCTTCTACATACCCTGCGCTATTTTGCACATCACGATAATTAAACGAGACTGATTCGTAATCCTGAAGTACAGGAAATTCTGCAACAAAATTTTCGTATTCTTCGAGAGTAACCATCTTTTGAAAAGCCTGAGAAGTGTCGTTATATGCAATAGATAGATCTCCCGCCTTAATGAGTGAAAGCTGCGTCTCTGCTTCTTCTGCGATTGGTCCGGTAGACATCCAAATAAATGCAAATAGGGCGACAAATACCACAACAATAGCTCCTATAATTTTAAAAACTTTTCCTTTTTTCTTTGGTTCTGGACCTCCTGCGGTTGGAGGTGCTGAGACAGTAGGTTGATCCATATAGATATGTTATGTGAATTATTAAACAATATTATATTATTTATAGCTTGACCCCTCCCTAACCCTCCCCTAATAGGGGAGGGAATGGGTGGGGTTTAA
>PKTJ01000061.1 GCA_002869205.1 Candidatus Parcubacteria bacterium
GGGTGCTTTATTATTTTTATTAATAAAAACTATATGAATAAATCATTTATAGCAATTTTTTTGAGTTTTGCTGCCTTGTTGTTTGTTGGACAAAGTTGTGAAAACAATCCGACACCTTCTCCTGATCTTACGCAGCCAGAGATTGCTACGATATCTTCATTTGAAGAGTGTGTCGCAGCGGGAAATCCCGTAATGGAGAGTTACCCAAGACAATGTAGAACTGACAAAGGTATACTTTTTCCTGAAATAATAGAAGAGGGTACTCTCGAAGAAGTTATATTAGACCCTACAGAAGGTGGTGTTGATGGTGTTGTTCATACAGGCCCAGAAGATACAATCGAACAGCCGATAGAGGAGCCAGTTGTGTCACAACCCGCAGACACAACACCACAGTCTTTACCAGAGCCTCAAGATAGCCCTGCGGTAAAAGTAGACACATCTATTCCTGATGAAGAGTTTGACTACTCTGAATATGATTCAGAAGGACGACATATTTCTGATCCAGACTATGATGCCAGTAGTTCATTTGATATTGATGTCTATAACAATAGTGATTATGATAGTTTTGATTCAGTAGATTCGAACGAACCTCAAGATAGTATGGAAGTTGATATTGATGGAATAAATTGGGGGGATCCTGTTGAAGATACTACATATGAGGACACATCTTACGAAGACACTTCTGTAGATCCAAATGCATGTTCACCAGAAGGTGCCATAGATAACTCCAATGGAGAGACATATCATTGTCTTGATGGAATTTGGACACACGAACTTTATATCTACTAATTTTTAAAATAATATATGCATAAATATATATATGGTTTTATAGCTTCTTTAACATTGCTTTTACTCATAGGAGCCAGTTGTGAACCAAATCCAATACCAGTAGAACGTACATCTGATACTGTTTCTTCCACACAGACTGAAGAACCTACGAGTACTCCGCCGGCATACGAATGCAAATATGACATAGATTGTTCCGGAAGACTCATGGTATGTGAAAACTTTCATTGCGTTCCTTTGACAGAAGAACAAACTCCTGATGAAGAAGAATTACCTAAAAACTCACCGTGTAATAATAACGCTCAGTGTATTTCTGGTAAATTATGTGTAGACGGGAGCTGTGTACCAGCAGAAGAAGTCTTACTACCAGAAGAAGCGCCAGAAAATTCACCTTGTGCGTCACAAGATCAGTGTATAAAAGGAAAGATGTGTGTAGACGGAGAATGTGTAGATGCACCAGCACCGTCATCTCAATTTGTTCAATGTAGTGCACACGGATTGAATTGGGAGTGTGGAGCAGGATTATTATGTGGAGACAAAGCAAGTGACTGCACTTATCCTGCCTGCGAAAACACAACGTGTGGTAGTGATCAAATATGTACTGACGGAATCTGTCTAGATAAATATACGTATACTGGTACCTCGTGTACCCACTATTCTGACTGCGGTGGAACAATAGATGATTATGTATGTATCTCAGGACAATGTGCCACTCAGTATGGTGGATTAAGGTGTGAAAATAGTACCCAAGCCTGGGGTTGCGATAACGATAATTATCGATGTAGTACAAATCCAAACGAGTGTTATCGTCACAGTTGCTCTTCCGACGATCATTGTCAAACTGGATGGACATGTTATCAAGGAGGCTGCATGCAAGCACCTGACACATGCAATTCTCATCTAGAATGTCTTAGTGACGAAGCAGTTTGTAGAGATAATAGATGTGGATGGCCAGGAGAAAATAATATTACATGCAATAACGCATATGGTGACAGATGGCATTGTCTAAATACTCAAACATGTGGTGATACTGACAGAGAATGTCTTGATACACAAGAACCTCGCCAGGCATGTAGCTACTATGTAGACGGTGTACAGCAGAATTGGGGCTGTGGTGATAGTCAATGGTGTGGGACATCAGAAGGAGAATGTTTTGATGAACCACTTTGTGAAACAGCAGATGACTGTGAAGGCGAATATGTGTGCCTGTATGGATATTGCGTGCCTGCTCAATAATTTTGAATACACTAGACTAAAAATTGATATTTGTAGTATTAGAATACAACCCCTCCCTAACCCTCCCCTAATAGGGGAGGGAATGGGTGGGGTTTAGTGCAAAATAAATAAACAAAGGATTAATTCAAACTAGTTATCATAAAAATGAAACAGAGAATAGTGAATTTCACTAGACTTTTTGTGGCACTTACACTTGCCTCTGTTTTTTATTTTATGTGGTTTTATCACACACTCAATCTTACTTTTTCAGTAAGATCGTTTGTGTATGTAGTATTGGTAAGTCTACTCATCTCATCTCTAGCTCAGATTACAAAACATATTTTATGGAGAATAAGCCTCGCTGTTTTGGTAGGGATAATTTCACTATACCAACTCATCAATTACTCATACATAAAATTTTTCAAAACACTTGCTCCGCATGGACTGGCAAAAAGCGGTGACGCTGACACTTATCTCGCAACTATAAAAGAATTTTATCCGTCCATTCCACTAAGTATTTATTTAGCGACTTTTTTATTTCTTGTTACAGGAGTATTTATTATATTTGTATTTACAAAACAAGAGCCTACACAGGCTTCATTTTGTGGTCAAGAAATAGAAAAAAAGAAAAATAATCTCCGCATAGTACAATCATTTGTTAGTATTATTATTTGCGTGTTAGTTACTTCAGGTGGAGTATTTACTACACGTTATTATAATGATAATCCACGAGAAGGTTGGTGGGAACATAATTATTTTGTCTCTGACTATGGCGTTTATGGGAATATTTTCATAGGAATAAATGAACTTTTCAAAGAAAATGTCTCGGAAATTAAAATTGCTCAAGCAGTTGAAAAAGATATTAATAACACAAATATTCCAAAGGAAGAGGGTGGGGAAGTGCAAAAAGAAATTACTGAGGAAACCGCATCTCTGGAAACACCCTTCGATTACCTAAATACGTACTATCGTGCTCTTCGACATGACGATGGCTTCTATACTCAAAAAAGAGATGTGCCAGATTTAGAAACAAGACCAAATATTATCATATATCAACTTGAATCTGTCGGTCTTTGGGCGGTCAATCACGAGCCTTCACCTATGCCATATTTCAAAGAACTGATAAAAGGTAATGTGCATGTAGGAAGATTTTTTGCCAATGCGTGCCACACAATAGATGCTGAATACGCAACGCTATGTAGTGCACTACCAGACACCAAATCTCCTATACCAGACATTGGTTCAGATAATGATTATGACTGTCTACCTGCTGTTCTTAGAGACGATTTTGGGTACAATACCGCAGTATTTCATGCCAATACTCCCAAATTCTGGAATAGAGACACACTCGATCCAAAATGGGGTTTTGATAACATGTTTTTCCTACCACATTATCCAGAATTTAAATATGATGACTTGAGAGTGATAGAAGACGCTGTGAACTACGTTGCAAGCAGTACTGATCCCGTTATTGCCCAGGTGATAGGTGTTACTTCTCACACACCTCACAACAAAGAAAACCTAGAATACGTTGCAAAGATAAGTGATCTTGAACCAACGTTCTTTACTGCAGATATTGAAGAGAGTATTTTAGAATATTCAACTCTAAAAGAGGGGGAGATAAAAGATTATTTTAGTTATCTCATGATGGTGGACAATGCTATCAAGGAATTATTCAAAGGTCTACAACAAAACAATCTCATTGATAATACCGTTGTAGTGATTTCAAATGATCACAGACTCTACGGATTCACCCAAGAAAACCAAATAAACAATTTCTACGGCTACAATGAACTACCATTCATGATGTACGTACCAGGCATGGAATCTATAACTATGAAGGATATTGCAACACACATGGATATTGCACCGACAATTTTGAATATAATACAAGGAGATTCATATGAAAAACCAGAGCACTTCGTAGGACACAGTTTGTTTTCAGAAGATCATCCTAATTATGCTGTTTCGGTTTGTCATGATCAAATAAATTTTGTAACACCAAATCATGTCATTGTGGGAAATTCTGAGCATGCAAAATATTTACGTCTCCATGCAAAAGAAAATATGTCACAAAGAGAAGTGGATACTATTGGTAGAACACTACAGACCCTCGTAGATATGAATGGGGGAATGATACGTCAAAATAACATTCACAAAGTTGACTAGTCACTAGGTTTGCTAGTAAACTAGCTACCTACAAACCTTTAAATTCTCCTATGTACAAACTCAACACA
>PKTJ01000012.1 GCA_002869205.1 Candidatus Parcubacteria bacterium
CCAGGGATATTCGTTTGCTTTAACATCCAGTAGTTCTTAAACTTTTAAACTTTTAAGCAAGAAAAAACCAGATATTATTTTGTTAGATATCCTCTTACCAAAGATGGATGGTTTTACGGTTTTAGAAAACCTGAAAAAAGACCCAGAAGTAAAGGATATTCCGGTAATATTACTTACCAATTTGGGACAAAAAGACGATGTAGAAAAAGGACTTGAGATGGGTGCTGTAGATTATTTGATCAAAGCACATTTTAAACCATCAGAGACGGTGGATAAGGTGAAGAAAGTGCTCAGTTTGTAAATTTATTAAAAAATTATCTTCCTTAGGGAAGGGGGTGAGAACAATGAATAAAAAAGGCTTTACATTAATTGAGCTTTTGGTCGTTATTGCGATCATTGGTTTGCTATCTACACTTGCAGTAGTCGCTCTTGGTTCTGCACGTAAGAAAGCAAATGACTCAAAACGTTTATCAGATGTGAAACAAGTTCAAACAGCTCTTGAATTGTATTACACAGATAACAACACATACCCCACCACTACTGGTTCTGTTAACCTTGGTACGGGTAGTTATGTATGTTTGAACGCTGCTGGTTTTGCTGCGTCTGGATGTACTAGTCCTTACATGGGTCTCGTCCCTGCTGGTCCAGGAAATAGTGAATTCTATACATATAGTTCCGCAGCTGGTACAGATTATGTTATCAACGCAACACTCGAGGTGGGTGCAGGTAACTTTACTGTAGGTACTGTGAGTGCGACACCATCTGGTATCACACAATAATCCTTACACATATCAAAAAAGCCTCATTTTGGGGCTTTTTTTAGTATTTTTTCTATGATATAATCTAGTTAGCTAGTTGGCAAGTTTGTAGGTTTGCTAGCTACTTACAAACTTGCTAACTTGTTACTATGGCAGGATTTTATATACTTATTTTTATTCTCGGAATTTCTTTTGGGAGTTTTTTGAATGCTCTAGAATGGCGCTTGAACAAGGGAATGTCCCTCGTAAAAGGGAATTCAAAGTGTCCCAAGTGTAATAGACAAATAAAGTGGTATGATAATATTCCTTTGGTGAGTTTTTTTGTTTTGAAATCAAAATGTCGCACATGTAAAGAGAATATTTCCTGGCAGTACCCGATTGTAGAATTCTGGATGGGGATTGTATTTCTGTTTGTGAGCTATTATCATGGTATTTACGAGAACGTGCTTTTTGGAAATGCAGACATGCTGCCGTTTATTGATTATATTATTTTTATAAAGGATTTGGTCGTTGTCTGGGTGCTGACATTTATATTTGTGTATGATCTCAAATATATGGAGGTCTCTGATCTTGTTACACTCGGTGGCGCAGCGATAGTATTTATCATTTCATTAGTTACTGGTGGTGATTGGTTTAGTTTATTACTTGGCGCGGTGATTGGTGCGAGTTTTTTCTTGATTCAATTTGTGATCTCAAAAGGCAGGTGGGTTGGCGGAGGAGATATAAGAATAGGGCTGCTTATGGGCGCTATCTTGGGGTGGAAGTTATTGTTGTTGGCGCTTTGGGTCGCCTATGTCATAGGTGCAATTATAGGTGTGGCGTTACTTGTACTTAGAAAAAAGAAAATGAAAAGCCCTGTGCCGTTTGGTGTGTTCCTTACGTTTGCAACGTTTATTGTTATGTTTTGGGGGCAAAAGATTTTGGATTGGTATGTGAATATTATAAGTTAGAAAGTAGAAAGATATGAAAAATAAAATTATAGCCATAACAGGTCCAACTGGATCAGGCAAATCAACAGTATCAAAAGCACTTTGTAAAAAGTTTAAAAAGTGTGTTCGACTTGATATTGATAGAATTAAACATCTAATAGAGCGAGGATTTGTGTATGATAATTCATCAGAAGGTAAAGCGCAGTGGGCTTTATTATCAAAAAATATTATAGATTTGTGTAAAAATTTTACTAATGAGGGATATGATATAATTATCGAGGGTTATATAGATTTAGAGAGTCCAGGGTGGCCGGAGATACTTTCTGAACTGGATGTTAAATACCGTTTTCTTTTGTTACCAGATCCAGAAGTGATAAAGATGAGAGATAAGACTCGTGTTGAAGATTTCCAGATGGGAGATGACGCAGTCATGCGGCATTATAAATACTTTTCTACAAATGCAAATGCAAAAGTGCATGATTTTGTTATCCTAGATACATCTAGAAAGACAATAAAGGAGACAATTGAAGAAATATATAAATAATTTATGGTCTCTGAAAATATAAAATCAAAAGTAAAAAAACTTCGAGCACAAATTGACGATCTTCGTCATAGATACCATGTACTCAATGATCCAAAAGTAACTGATACGATGTATGAAGGTCTTATGGATGAGCTTCGTCGGATTGAAATGGATCACCCAGAGCTTATTACACCTGAGTCACCGACGCAGCGCGTAGCTGGGGAACCTTTGGATAAATTTGAAAAAGTACGACACCATGTACCACAGTGGTCGTTTAATGATGTGTTTAATCAAGAAGAATTAGAAGACTGGGAAGAACGAATTTTGAAAATATTAGAAAAAAAATTAGGTGAACGTCCAAAGGATTTGAGTTATGTTTCTGAATTAAAAATAGACGGACTGCATGTAGTACTTACATATGAAGAGGGGGAATTAAAAGTCGCGGCAACACGAGGAGATGGAAAGGTGGGGGAAAACGTTACACAAAACATTAGAACAATACATAGTGTACCTCTAAAACTGAGCAAACCACTTACTATTACCGCAGAAGGTGAAGTGTGGCTTGGGGCAAAGAGAATGGAAAAAATAAACGAAGAGCGAAAGAAAAATGGTGAGCCTGAGTTTGCTAATCCGAGGAATGCTGCTGCAGGAACAATTCGTCAGCTCGATCCACGTGTGGTGGCCAAACGTAAATTGTCTGTGACTGCGTATGATATTTCTGGAGGAGAGATCCCTAAATCACAGGAAGCTGAATTGGAATTACTCAAAAAAGTAGGGTTTAAAACAGATGATAATTGGAAAGTGTGTAAAACGATTGATGAAGTGATGAAAATGTACAAAGAGTGGATAGGAAAACGCACAAGCAAGGAATTTTGGATCGATGGGTTGGTTATCAAAGTTAATCAAAAGGAATACCAGGATATTTTAGGTTTTACGGGGAAGGCTCCACGGTGGGCGATCGCACTCAAGTTTCCTGCAGAACAAGGAACAACAAAAATAAAAGATATTTATTGGCAAGTAGGACGTACTGGAGCACTCACACCTGTCGCTCTTATGGAGCCAGTGCAATTGGCAGGAACTACGGTAACACACGCGACATTGCATAATTTTGACGAGATAGAGCGTCTTGGTGTTCGTGTGGGTGACACTGTAGTGGTGGAGAAAGCAGGAGATATTATTCCAAAGGTTTTGCAGGTTCTCGAAAAAATGAGGACAGGAAAAGAAAAAAAGATGGTAGAGCCAAAAACATGTTCAATGTGTCACAGTCAAGTTGAACGCAGAAATATCTTGGACAAGAAACAAGGGAAGAGCGCGGCGTTGTTTTGTGTGAATCCAAAGTGTTATGCTCAGGAACTCAAACGCATTATTCATTTTGTGAGTAAAAAAGCGTTTAATATTGATGGACTTGGAAAAAAGATTGTAGAACAATTGATGGATGAGGGGATTATAAAAAATATTGCAGATATTTTTACATTGCAAAAAGGTGATTTGGAACCACTCGAACGTTTTGCAGAAAAATCAGCAGACAATTTGATTGCCGCTATTAATAATGCAAAACAAGTTACATTTGCACGTTTTATATTTAGTCTTGGTATCAATCATGTGGGAGAGGAGACAGGTATTACCTTGGCTCAAAAATTTGGTAGTCTGAAAAAGTTGAAGAAGGCGAGCCTAGAAGACTTACAAAGCATCAATGACGTTGGTCCGCGTGTTGCAGAGTCTGTATATGAATATTTTCATAGTGAGGAAGGCAAAGGTTTGGTGGAGGAACTTTTAAATAATGGTGTAAAGTTGACAAGTGTACAAGTTGATAAGTTGACAAGTGGTAAGTTGGCAGGAAAAACATTTGTTTTGACCGGAACATTGCAAAAGATGGCGCGAGATGAGGCGAAAGATAAAATTCGTGAATTAGGTGGAAACGTGTCTGGTTCAGTTAGTAAAAAAACGGATTATGTGATTGTAGGGGAAAATGCTGGAAGCAAAGCTGCAAAAGCTGAGAAATTGGGAATAAAGATTTTGTCTGAAAAAGAGTTTTTGAAAATGGTATAAAATATGTTACATAAAAACACCCCTCTTTGGGGTGTTTTGAAAATAAGGCAGGCTCGATCATTGGGTGCAGCCATAGGTAGAGAGATGTGACTTGGGTTTCTCTACCCACTACCTGGACGTAGGTAGGAAGCGCTTGTGTGTCCAGTTTGTCTTAGACGTGACGTATCTCCCGAACGACGGGTTATTTCGTACAATGTCTAAGGCAAAAATCCAATAATCGAGGCTCTGTGTTGAGGGTTGCGAACGGCATGGTCGGCAGTCCGTTCAGTGGGCATTGCGCCCGAAGATTGGTGTTGACCCTCATCAAAGCAAATGTAACCTACCATATTGAAATGAACGAGTCAATAAGAAGTTGCTAAGAGTTCTCTATTTTGTTAAAATATACCTACTTATGAAATTAACTAAACCTCAAGTTGAACACATCGCCAAATTGGCTCGTTTGGAGCTAAATGAAGCAGAAATTGCCATGTACGCCGAGCAACTCTCGGCTGTTTTGGACTATGTGGATATGCTCGAGGAAGTAGATACAAGTGGAGTAGGTGAGACATGTCAGGTTACTGGTCTAGAAGACGTGGTTCGTGGCGATGAGGTAGTGAGTTGTGACGATGAAACACGTAAGAAGTTGTTGGGTGAATTTCCCAAAAATCAAGCAGGTTTGTTGAAAGTGAAAGGGGTGTTTAAATAAAATAATATCCTGATTTCCGGATAATCCAGATTTACAGATATGGTATCCGTAAATCTGGATTATCTGTATATCCGAATATCAACAACATGAATTTAAATGAACTCACAATTAAACAAGCACGAGAAGGTCTCGACAATGGGGACTTTTCTTCTGTTGACTTGACCAAGGCTTGTTTGAAAAGAATTACAGAGCGCAACAAAGATATCAATGCATTTATTACCGTAACTGATAAGTTAGCACTCGCAGAAGCAAAAGAAGCTGACAAAAAAATAAAAAAAGGTGAAATCAGTCCACTAACGGGAATCCCATTTAGTGTTAAGGATGCTATCAATGCAGAAGATATCCGTGCAACTGGTGGTGGGAAGATTTTAGATAATTATATTCCATCATTTGAGTCCACCGTGATTTCAAATTTAAGAGACGCGGGTGCAGTTCTCCTTGGTAAGACTAATTGTGATGCATTTGGACATGGTGCAAGTAATGAAAACTCAATGTATGGGCCTGTAAAAAATCCACATGATTTAGAACGTGTGGCTGGTGGTTCGTCTGGTGGGTCTGCTGCGTCAGTTGCTGATCACATGTGTTTATTTTCGATTGGTGAAGACACAGGAGGTTCTGTTCGTCAGCCAGCTAGTTTGTGTGGTGTCACTGGGTTGCGTCCAAGCTATGGTCGTAATTCTCGTTATGGTAGCATGCCTATGGCTTCTTCTCTTGATACGGTAGGGCCATTTGCAAAGACTGTCGAAGATGTTGCACTTCTGATGGAGATTATGGCTGGTCAAGATGACAGGGATGCTACGACAGTGAGTGATGAAGTACCGATATATAGTGAGGAAATCAAAAAAAGTGTAAAAGGAATGAAAGTTGGTGTACCAAAAGAATATTTTGAACTCGAAGGGATGGAAGATGAAACAAAAGAAATTGTCATGAAACAAATCGAGAACCTAAAAAGTCTTGGTATTGAATTGGTAGATGTGTCATTACCTTATACTAAGTATGCAATTCCTGTGTATTATGTAGTGGTACCAAGTGAAGATAGTTCAAACATGGGACGACTCGATGGTATTCGTTATGGTGTGCAGGCTGAAGGAAAAGATTTGTATGATCTGTATGCAAAATCTCGTGCACAGGGTTTCCCCGAAGAAGTAAAACGCCGTATCATGATCGGTACGTATGCACTGTCAGCCGGATATTATGATGCGTACTATAAAAAGGCTCAACGTGTAAGAACTCTTATTATTCAGGACTTTGAAAAAGTATTTGAAAGTGTTGACCTTCTCGTCACACCAACATCTCCCTATCCAGCATTTAAAATTGGAGAAAAGAAGGACGATGTTCTTGCCATGTATTTGGCTGATGTGTGTACGACGCCAGCATCAATCGCAGGTATCCCTGGACTGTCAATTCCTGTAGGAAATACAAAATCCGGATTACCAGTCGGTATGCAAATTATGGGACCACGCCTTGGTGAGTCAAAGGTTTTGCAATTGGGGCATAATATCCTGATTTCCAGATAATTCAGATCTACGGATATGTTATCTGTAAATCCGAATTATCCGAATAATCAGAATCTCATTTTATGAAAAAAGAAACAATAGAAAAAATAGAACATCAAGCGAAGAAAGATTTTTCTTATACACTCAATGAGTCTGGTGACTATCGTGAGTCATGGCGTATTTTTCGTATCATGTCTGAGTTTGTAGAAGGATATCAATTTTTATCTAATCTTGAACGCGAAGTAACCATTCTTGGCTCTGCTCGACTAAAAGAAGATGATAAATATTATGGTATTGCACGAGACTTGGGTAAGCTCTTGGGAGAAAACGGATTCACCACCATTACCGGCGGCGGTCCAGGAATTATGGAAGCAGCAAACCGTGGAGCATACGAGGTGGATGGAAAATCAGTTGGTCTCAATATCCAGTTACCGTTTGAACAACGTATCAATCCATATGTAAAAGAATCTGCAGGTTTTTATTATTTCTTTACAAGAAAAGTAATGCTTACTTCTCCTGCAAATGCGTTTGTATATTTTCCTGGTGGTTTTGGTACTATGGATGAATTTTTTGAAGTAGTAGATCTCATGGAACTTGGAAAAATGGAAAAAGCACCTATTGTGCTTGTGGGTCCAGACTATTGGAATCCGATATTAGATTTCCTTAGAGAGAGGTCTTGTAATATCGGTTCAGTACCACACAAAGATATTGATACATGGCATGTGGTGGATAGTGCCGAGGAGGCGTACGAATTTATAAAAGACACAAAAGACAAAAAACCTCTATGTGAATTGTCTCCAGAAAGTTTTCATTGTGGTGGAAATGTTGACTGGAAAATCTTTCGTATTATGGCAGAGCTTGTAGAAGGGTTTGAGTTTTTGACTGGTATGGTAGAGGATGTGACCGTGCTTGGTACCAAGAGTATTAAGTCTGATTCTAGGTATTACCACGATGCATACGAGTTCGGTAAGATCTTGGCCGAACATAATATTACGACTGTGACAGGTGGTGGTCCAGGAATTATGGAGGCGGCAAACAAAGGTGCGTTTGAAAATGGGGGGGAGTCAGTGGGTATGAACATGCAGTTTGGTGCTCATGAGCGTGTAAATCCATATGTGAAACGTTCTATTGGATTTCAATTTCCGTTTACACGTAAACTCATGATTACGGCACCGAGCAAAGCATTTGTATTTTTCCCTGGTGGATTTGGTACATTACACCAATTGTTCGAAGTCCTTACCCTTATCCAAACCAAGAAGATGCAGAAGATTCCTATTATTCTCTATGATCATGAATTCTGGGGTCCATTGCATGATTTTATCAAGAAAATTTTTGTACACAATTTCGAGACTATTAGTGATGAAGATGATGAGTTGTATCAGATTGTGGACAATGTTGATAGCGCATTGGATATTGTGAAAAAGTTTAGAGTGAAATAATAGAGTATGTTTTAAACTAGACTTGACCAAAGGTCTAGTTTTGTTTATTATAGAGCACGTTATATGGAAGGATGGCCGAGTGGTTTAAGGCGCACGCTTGGAAAGCGTGTTGACAGCAATGTCTCGCAGGTTCAAATCCTGTTCCTTCCGCTAAGTTAAGTAAAGATTGTTCGACCTGCCTGCCGGCAGGCAGGATCCCTCACTTTCCGCAGAATTTAAAATAATAAGTTAATACACTTATGAAAGCAATACTACACACAACAAAAGGAGACATCGTAATCGAATTCAACAAAGACCAAACACCAAAAACGGTAGAAAATTTTGTAACTCTTGCAAAAAAGGATTTTTATAATGGCACTATTTTCCACCGTGTACTCAAAGGTTTTATGATTCAGGGTGGTGATCCACAAGGTACAGGAATGGGTGGTCCGGGATACAAGTTTGACGATGAGTCATTTGAAGGTGAATATGATCGTGGTGTAGTGGCTATGGCAAATTCAGGCCCAGATACCAATGGAAGTCAGTTTTTCATTATGCATGCAGACTATCCATTGCCAAAAAATTATGTTATATTTGGAAAGTTTATTGAGGGCATGGAAGCTGTAGATGCGATTGCCGAAGATAAAGTAGAGATGAGTATGTATGGAGAACCTTCACAGCCCGTAGAGCCAACTGTTGTGGAGACAGTAGAAATTTTGGAAAAATAAATAAAAATTAATTCTTAATTTACTTTTGTATGACAAAAGAAGAATTTATCGCAGAACTTAATAAAGATTTGGAGTGGGAATATGCCGCAGCAGTGCAATATGTACAACATGCCGCTACCATTACTGGAGCTGAGTATGATGCTATTGGAAAAGAACTCCTTATTCACTCAAACGAAGAAATGATTCATGCACAAAAAGTCTCAGATATGATTTCTGATCTCGGTGGCGTGCCTGTAGTAGACGTAGAAGAAAGAAAGGTATCAGATGATAGCAAAACAATGCTTGAACAAGATTTGTGAGGAGAAGAACTTGCTATTACACGCTACAAAGCACGTATCGCACAGGCTGAAGAGCTTGGAGAATACGGGGTTCGTCGTGTGCTCGAAGACATCCTGATGGATGAAGAAGAACATAGACGTGATTTGCTCAGTACACTTGGACGATAAACAAAATAAAAAAAGCGACTTACGAGTCGCTTTTTTGTTTTGTCTAAAATATTGAGTTTTAATATTCTTTCCTTACTTTTTGTAACCAAAAAGTAACAAAAAGTTCCGAGGGGAATAGAACTCGCCCCTATTGTCTTAAAGTATATATAGTTATATTACCAACGTGGGGCTCAAACAGCTATTCCCCCGGACCCCCTTTGGTAATTTTACAAGGTTTTTTATATGATTACTTTAAATAAAAAACACCATATTTGTTGCCGGTGTTTTCTGAATCAGTGAACTAAGTATTATTTTTTAAACGGAAGTAGTAGCATGGCAGACAAAATCAAATGTAATAGCGAGAGAAGGATAGCATAAACAAATATCGCAGTAAGGATACCGAGATATTTTGTAATACTCAGTACGTAGTTTGTAATATCAACCCCAAGCGCAAGTGTAATTCCATTGATAATAATCACAAGTAAGACAAGCCAAGCAAATCCTTTCCACATGCCTTTTTGGTCTTGTTTGCTTGGTGCCATGTGTGAACTCACGGCAAAAGATACGTAGAGGAAGAGCCAGAAATTCCATGCGCGAATATTTTCTCCAGCAAATAAGTTTTTGAGTGAATCAATGATGGAACTGACAAAGCCTGAAATAGTGTTTTGTTGTTCAGCAAGTGGGAGAAATACTTCTTTTCCATTGGGGACAAAGAAATACAAGAAAATAATAAGAGCCATAGATCCAAATATCATTGGTGCGGCTCCTATAAAGAAATTTCCAATTTGTTGGTATAAGCTTTTTGGGTTGTATGAGTGGTTTACATGTCCGAGGTTTCCCGACGCTTCGTCTGGGTGAAAAATAGTAATGTTGTGAATTTTGTGTCGAAAGACTTTTGCAAAAAACGCATGGCCGATCTCATGAATCGGTGTACCTATCCATGCAGTCCACAGAATTCCTTTCCAGCCGAGTGTTTGTCTGTAATGTTTGTGTGTGAGGTACTGTAGTTTGGAATGTACAAATCCAAGTGCAAAAAATATACCAAGGACACCAGCAATCTGTAAAAATACCGCAGTAATAAGTGTGACGAAATATACTTGCATATTAGCTATAGAGAAGTGTACCAATTACCACAAGCGTATTCACAACAATCCACAGTGAATACATGATAATGATTGGTTTTTCTTTGTGAAGAGTTCCGTAGATGAGCCAAATGATATTGAATACGACATGAGATCCAAAAAGTGACAAAGATACACCAGATGCATTCTGAGTACTCCAGATTTTATAGACTTGTAGCGCACCAAACATAGGCCCAAGAATACCTGCCGCATATACTGCATGATCGACAAACGCCTTGAATTTGCGAGGATGTGGATATGGTTCTAGTTCTTTTGTATGAACTCGTTTTCGTTTGTTGAGGTGATGAAGTGCATCGGACATAGCGTAGTTTATAAAGTTAGAAAGTTTATAAAGTTGAAAGTTCTTATAAATTATAGCAGATTTAGGGGAAAACTTGAAATTTAACACATCATCTTGACAAAAATATTTTTTTGTGATAAGTTATTTTGTCGTTTAGGGTTCAAATAGATAATTGTATTAGTTTTTTATTTGGACCCTAAACCACTTTTAAGGAGAATACGCTTATGCGTACCTACGACATCGCGAACAAGGCACAGCTCCTGGATCTCGTCGGGGCGAGTTGTCCTGACCCCAGCTTTACCGGACCGAAGGTCGTCGAGGCTACGATCTGGGACGGTCGCAAGGTCTCGGCGAGCTACTACCGAGGTAAGAAGTGGGAGACTCCGGATGCGGAGACCTCCTACGACATCTTCTACGATGTGAAGCCGCTCGTCCCGTTCGTCGAGCGGATGCTCGACTCCGGCGAGAGCTTCGTGACCATCACGGGCGAGGACGACATGGTCTGCTGCCTGGAGTGGTCCATCGAGACGCCGTAGGAAAGAGGTCGCCCGGGAAGTGCTTCATGCGCTTCCCGGGCGGCTTCCTCGAAAAAATAGCTAAAAATAAAACCCCCCGAGTAGGGAGTTTTTTATTTTTGGTAAATTTATTTCTTTTCTTCAGCAGGTACTACGTTGACATATTTAGCCGTTTTGAGACTACCGTCAAATCGTTTTCTCTTTTTGGTTTGAAATTTTACAATTCCTGCTATAAGTGAGAGAAGAGAATCATCACCAGTGCGTTTTACATTTTTTCCTGGATGGATCTTTGTACCACGTTGACGAACGAGCATAGAACCTTGTTTGACAGTTTGGCCATCGCCAACCTTCACGCCAAGGTACTGTGGTTGTGAATCTCGTCCCAGTCTGGTAGAACCACCCGCCTTCTTATGTGCCATAGAGTCGGGAGTTAGTTTTCTTGTAAGAGAATTTAAAATAAAGTGGACGGTGGCTATTATAAAGGATTTTTCTATTCTTGTCAATAGGGCGTATTTAGCGTATAATTTAAGGCAAGAACTAAGGGTTAAGGAGTAAGAAATAGAGGTATAAACCTGTATTTTTACCTCTTATTCCCTAATCCTTACTTCTTACTCCCTTTTCTCTATGAAATGGCGTTTTTACCCAATAAAGCTCTATTTTGCCTCTCTACCAGTGGCAATTTTGACAGGTGTGTCTGTTGTTCTCAATATCTTTAGCTGGATGTGGCTGTGGGTACAGATCCCACGTTCTGGGGATCAGGTTTTTTTACATTACAATGTGTTGTTTGGTGTGGATCAGGTGGGGGAGAGTTGGAAGATATTTTATGTGCCACTTTTGGGGCTTTTTATCTTTTTGATCAATTTATCTCTGAGCTGGATATTGTATCGTACGGATAAATTCATGGCACAGACATTATTGTTTTTTGCAGCCCTGTGTCAGGTGTTTGTCGTGATCGCAACATTCTTGCTCATATTTTTAAATGTATAGATTAGATAAGTATCATTAATTTAGATTTTATAAGAATAAAAAGAACCCCCTCTAACTCCCCCTATGAGTGGGGTAGTGAATTAAGAAGACTATATAAACAAGTCCTCCTCTCGTAGGGGAGGTGCCCGAAGGGCGGAGGGGTTCATTGTTTAATTTACACTATACTTTTGATTTATCTATGCCATCTCGTGTAAAGACAAGTGACTATACACTCCTGACATATTTTATTGTACTTATTTTGTTTGGACTCCTTGTACTTAGTTCGGCAGGTGTGTCAGCGGGGATAGAGAGATTCCAGGATCCGTATTTTTTTATCAAACGTCAGTTGTTGCTTGGATTTTTTCCTGGCATTGTGTTGTTTTGGATTGCTGCAAAGCTTGATTATCATGTGTGGAAAAAGTTTGCTCTTCCTATCTTTGTCGGCGGAATTATTTTATTGATTTTACCGTTTATACCAGGTATTGGTTCTACACATGGCACAGGTGCACGTAGTTGGATTGTGCTTGGAGGAAACTCGTTTCAGCCAGCCGAGGCTATCAAGCTTGGTCTGATTATATTTATGGCAGCTTTCTTGTCCAATATGGGAAAGCATATTTATGATTTCAAACACGGATTCCTCGTAGCACTTGGTGTAGGAATGATTCCGATTGCGCTTGTGATACTGCAGCCAGATATTGGTACCACATTTATTTTGTTTAGTATATTGACGTTTCTATTATTTTTTGCCAATGCCAAGTTTACTCATTTGTCAGCGCTTGGTCTTGTGGCAATTGTGGCATTTATCCTCATGATTATAGCGGCTCCATATCGAGCAGAGCGTATGATGACATTCCTTCATCCCGAGCTTGATCCGCAGGGTCAGGGATATCATATCAATCAAGCCTTTTTGGCTATTGGGTCTGGTGGGGTGTTTGGTCTTGGGCTCGGACATTCAAGACAGAAATTTCAGTACTTACCAGAAGTCCATGCAGATAGTATTTTTGCCGTAGCAGCAGAAGAGTTTGGTATTGTTATTATCGGTCTATTTCTCACCTTACTTGTCCTTATCACGTTGCGTGCACTGCGTATTGCCAAGCACAGTCCCGATTCGTTTGGGCGATTGCTTGTAGCAGGTATTGTTAGTTGGTTTGTGGTGCAGTCGTTATTAAATATAGGTGCCATGGTTGGTTTATTACCTTTGACTGGTGTTCCATTACCATTCGTCAGTCACGGCGGTAGTGCACTTATGATAGGTATGGTGGGGATGGGTATTATTATGAATGTAAGTAAGTATAGTAGTGTAAAGTAAAAAGTTAAAAAGTTTATAAAGGGACGTCAGAACAAAAATTTTATGAACTTTATAACTTTATACTTTCTAACTGTAATATGAAAATCATTTTTTCGGGTGGCGGTACATTGGGACCGGTCACACCACTCCTCGCTATAAAAGAAATTATTAAGGAATCCCACAAGGATGCTGAATTTGTGTGGGCAGTGACAAAGCGTGGTCCTGAGCGCGAGCTTGTAGAAGAGGCTGGTGTGAGATTTGTTATTTTGTCTTCAGGAAAATTTCGTCGCTATTTTTCATTATGGAACATTGTAGATATTTTTAGAATTATTATTGGATATTTTCAGTCGTTCAAAATTTTGTGGAAGGAGAGTCCTGATGTGTGTATTTCAGCAGGGGGATTCATATCGGTTCCTCTACACTGGGCGGCGTGGCTTCTGGGGATTCCTACGTGGATTCATCAGCAAGACATTCGTGTAGGTCTCGCCAATAAGCTCATGGCGCCATTTGCAAAAGTGATTACTACATCACTTGAGCAAAATCTAAAAGATTATCCAAAGAAAAAAACTACATGGCTAGGGAATCCTGTGAGAAATGAAATTTTGATTGGTGATAAAAAATACGCACAAGAATTGTTTAAACTAAAAAAAGATTTACCCGTTGTCTTTGCTACAGGTGGGGGGACAGGGTCCCTACGTGTAAATCAGTTGGTGGTAGAGGCAGTCGACCATCTCAAAGGTTTTGCACAAGTGATTCACTTGTCAGGCAAGGAGCGCCCACAAGAACTAGTTGCACGTGCCGTTGATCTGTATCAAGATTATCAAGTACATCAGTTTTTTACCGAAGAGATGAAAGATGCGTACGCAGTATCTGACATTGTGGTTTCTCGTGGAGGTTTTGGTACGCTGACTGAGATTGCAGCACTTGGAAAAGTTGCGGTCATTATCCCAAAGCCGGGACACCAGGTAGATAATGTACACTTTTTGGAGAAAGCTGGCGCAGCTATATTTGTGAATGAACGTACATCAGATGGTTTGTATCTTGCAAAAGTTATAAGAGAAATTTTGGAAAATAGTGTAAAACAAAAACAATTGGTACATAATTTGCAAAAAATGTTGCCAGTTGCACAAAAAAAAGATGTATTGTCTATTATAGATAGACTTATAAAGTAGTAAAGACGCGATTCATCGTGTCTTGTGTTTAGACAAACAAAAAACAGCTTTTATGCTGTTATCGAGACGCGATAAATCGCGTCTTTACTTTTTGTCTTTCCCACCCTCCGAGCGACCATTCATACACGTTAGACGTGCGTATTGGTCGCCCGGGGGCGGATGCGCCGCAGTTGGCGCGTTAGCGCTTTGCGACGACGGTGGGCCGGCTGTTGTTCTGGTTCGCGTTCTGCGTCTTCATGGAGAGGAGGCGCTTGCGCGTCTCATGCTCGTGAATCTGCAGAAGGGTGTCCGCGAAGCTCGGGGTGGGTTCGACGACGACCGTCACGATAGTGGGGTCGATGCCGATCTCGTCGAAGCCGAGCTCCATGAGCGACTGGCACTCCGCCTTTCCGTCCGCGTAGAGAACGGTCGGGCAGAGCAGGACATCCTGCGAGAGTTTGGCGTCCATCGACGAGATCGTCTCGTCCAGGGTCGTCGCAGAGGCGACGGAGGAGGAGATGAGGGCGACGAGGGCGACGAGGATGGTGAACGTACGCATGTGATCACTCCATGTGATACATTGGGGGATGTATGGCAGGCCGCGAAGTTGGCCCTACTTTTTGTCCCCACAAGTCAGGTTCTGGATCATGGAATGTCGTATATAGTACGACGCTCTATGATCCAGACCTTCCATCATCATCTAGCCTTGTAAATAGCCGGTTCAGTAGTAGGAGATGCCCCCTCGATGTATTGTCGAGGGAGACATCCAAATACCTACTGAATGTTAGATATTATTACCTTGATCCAACATTCAATAGATAAGTTTTGATTATGTAATAACAGAAGAGTATATCACATATAAGTGACTTTGTCAAGTCTTTCGGGTGTATTTTTGGCTAAAATAAGCCAAATTGGCTTAAGTGAGCCAAAAAACAGAGTATACCAAAAATTGGCTATGTGTAGCGTTTTTTGATATACTGTACGTTATAGTATGAATCTCGAAACAAAGCAATATCTATTAAAACTCGCTCGCAATACCATAGAGCATTATTTGGATACAGAATCTCAGTTAGAGGTCGATGAATCAGACTTGAAAGATGATATATTGAAAGAAAAGCAAGGTGTGTTTGTGACACTAGAAAAACATGGTCAATTGAGGGGTTGTATGGGTTATATTGATCCTGTTGAAGCGGTGTATACTGCAGTTATTGAGAATGCCTTGAAGGCTTCGTTTGGTGATCCAAGATTCCAGCCCCTTGCGCGACAAGAATTAGCAGAAATAAAAATAGAAATATCAGTTTTAAGTAAGTCAGAAAAAGTATCATTTGATTCTCCTGAACAATTACTTGAAAAGCTGGAACCCATGAAACATGGTGTGGTCATAAAAAAGGGTCCGCGTAGCGCAACATATTTACCACAAGTTTGGGAAGAGTTGTCGCAAAAGGAAGAATTTTTATCTTCACTTTGTAAGAAAGCTGGTTTGTCACCACTTGAATGGAAAGATGGACATGTGGATGTGTTTGTCTATACTGTAGAAGTGTTTTCTGAAAACTCCGTATAAACATTCCAGACAATCTATTTTTGTGATATAATTCTTACATCTTAAGTCTTATGACTTATGTCTTGTTATGCCGATAGATAATCTTCAACAAAAAAAAGAACAAAAGACTCCAGAAGAGATCTGTGTTTTTGCACAAACAAATTATCGCAGTAGGCCAGTAAAGTTTGGTGTAAAAACTGATGACAGACGCAGACATATGTATGTGATTGGAAAGACGGGTATGGGAAAGACAACCATGATGGAAAACATGGTATTGCATGATATTTATAAGGGACATGGTGTTGGCGTCGTAGATCCTCATGGAGACTTTGCAGAAAAGCTTATAGATTTTATTCCACCTAGTCGTATCAATGATGTTGTATATTTCAATCCAGCAGATGTTGATTTTCCAATCGGTTTCAATGTACTCGAAGTAAAGAGCGAAGAACAAAAGCATTTGGTTGCTTCAGGCCTCATGGGAATTTTTAAGAAAATTTGGCCAGATGTATGGAGTGCAAGAATGGAATACATTTTGAATAATACACTCTTGGCATTGCTCGATTATCCAGGATCAACATTACTTGGAATTAATCGTCTGCTCGCAGATAATAAATATCGAAGAAAAGTAGTGAAGCAGCTGAAAGACCCTGTGATCAAGGCTTTTTGGCGTGATGAGTTTGCGAATTATGAACCTCGTTATGCCAAAGAAGCGGTAGCACCGATCCAAAATAAAATTGGTCAATTTTTGTCTGCATCAGTTATCCGTAATATGGTTGCTCAGGTGAAATCTACGATTGATGTGCGTGAAATTATGGATAGTAAAAAGATCCTGATCATGAATCTCTCCAAGGGGCGTATTGGTGAAGATAATAGTAGGTTGCTCGGTGGTATGCTTATTACCAAAATCCAGCTTGCAGCGATGGAGCGTGTAGATATGCCAGAGAGCGAGCGTAAAGATTTTTTCCTCTATGTTGATGAGTTTCAGAACTTTGCAACACCAAGTTTTGCAAACATCTTGTCAGAAGCTCGTAAATATCGTTTGAGTCTTATTATGGCTCATCAATATGTTGCTCAGCTCGACGAGCTTGTGGCAGACGCAGTATTTGGTAATGTGGGTACGATTGTATCGTTTCGTGTAGGTGGAGCAGACGCAGAGATGCTTACCAAAGAGTTCGAACCAACATTTATGGAGACTGATATTGTGAATCTCACAAAGTATCAGATCTTACTTAAACTCATGATCGACGGAGTTGCATCTCAGCCATTTAGTGCGCTCACGTTACCACCAATTGGTTCACCAACAGGATCATCAGACAAGATTGTTCGTGTTTCTCGCGAGCGATATGGTAAGGCGCGTGAAATGATCGAAGATAAGATTTTGCGTTGGAGTGGTATGGAATCTGATCTCGATGATGAGGATGAAGGAAAAGGTGGTGGACAAAAGAAAGAGTTGAATAACAAAGACGAAGTTAAAAAAGAGCATAAAGATGTACCCAAATCAGAAAAACCAAAAACAGAAAAAAACATTGAACCAGTAAAAAATACAGAACCTGAAAAGACGGTATCTCTCAAAGATCTCTTGCCTCCAAAATCTGACAAAGAATTTGATATTGCACAGGAGCCGGTAAAAGAGACTACTGAAGAACCTGTTGAAAAAAACAAAGAAAACGAAAAGACAGAACAGAATTCGATATCAAAAAAAGAAGTGGTAGGCTATTTTGAAAAAAATGCAGATTATATTATCAAACATAAAGATGGAGATCATAAATTTGTATTTCTATCTTCAAACAAACCAGAAAATATTGTTCCTGATGGGAGAGGGAGAGAAAAAGGAACGACTTATAAGAAGAATGGAACTGATATTTACGAAGTAAAGATAGACATGTATGAACCACTCAATGCTGATGAGTTGTTTGGCGCCAACAAATCTCCAGATATTTGGATTGGGTCATTGGATGATGCGCTAGCTCAGCTCAAGGCTATACGAAGTGGTAAGGGTGGGGGTACAAAATTTATTGGTATAAAGGACAACACAAAGAATCCTGAGATTTTGAAAGAAAAAATTGCAGGAACAGGTGAGAGTATTATTGATGAAGAACGTAAGTCTGTACCACAGAAGCCTTCGCAAGAACGATCTAGTCAAGGGAATTTGGATACTAATGGTGATAGACCAAAAAAGAAGCGTAGGCGTAGAAAAAAGAAGAAATCAGGTGGTGGAGGACAGACAGACACTTCTTCCTCAGGTGTGAATAACAAAGGTGAGGAAGGTCAACAATCTTCCAAAAAAGAAGATAAGCCAAAATCCATTAATGCTGATGAGGTAGTGAGATTTGATGATTAATGTAATTTTAGTCAAAAAGACGGTACAAAACCGTCTTTTTTAATAGATTTTTTAGCATATATGAGAGAAGTCGCTTGGTGTATGGCATGTGTTGACTTTTTTCTCTCAACAGAGCACAATATATATACATATGGAGATAATAGATCAGTCCGTTTTTGAGGACCTCAAAAAACCAGGCGTCGATAGTCATAAAGGGCAAAATGGCCGTCTTCTTATAATAGCGGGATCTGAGAAATTTCACGGAGCCTTGCTTTTGGCATTGCAGACCGCATCTCGCATAGTAGACATGGTGTATGTGTATACCACACCAAACAACCGTAAGCTTGTAGAAGATTTGAAGTCAGACGTAGCAGTATTTATACCTGTGCTCGAGGATGAATTGTGGAGTACTGTTGATATGGTAGATGCTATTCTTGTTGGACCTGGAATGGCTGAGACTGAAGACACCGTAGAATTGGTGAGGACGCTCCTTGTGAAACATGAAAATAAAAAGGTAGTCGTGGATGCAACTGCTATGTGGCATCTCAATCCTGCGTGGATCAATGACAATACTATTCTGACACCTCATTCACGAGAATTTGAACAAGTGTATAAATGTAAACCTGTTTCTGATCATGTGAAGACAATGGCAATAGAGTATGGGGGAACAGTACTTCTCAAAGGAAAATATGATTACGTCAGTAACGGTGAAGACATTTGGGAAAACAAAACAGGAAATGTAGGTATGACCGCTGGTGGAACTGGTGATGTGGTGTCTGGTACGATTGCTGCGCTTGCATGTGTAAATGATAATTGTGTTGCAACAAAAGCAGGAATTCATCTTGTAGGTTTAGCAGGAGATAAGTTGTATGAAGAAAAAGGCACGTTTTATAATGCACGAGATGTTATCGACAGTTTGGGTCGTGTATGGAAAGAAAAAATAATGTAATCATATTATGAAAGATTTAGAACACATATCACAACTAGATTGGGAAAAGAAATGGACTGCTCCATTTTCGTTCCTTTTGTGTTCATATGTGGGGGAACAATATTATACTTGTTCAGACAAAGCATGGGAAAAATCTTTTCACCATGTTTTTTTTGTATGCGATCCACACATGGTAACATGCTATCAATTAATTTCGGATAATAAAGTTCTTGGTAACTTTTTAGTTTCTCATGTAGCAAAAGATATTTCACAAGTAAAAAAATTTGCTCAGGATCTAAAAGAAAAGACAGATAATATTTTGAACAATGTGTTGCAGCAGCCTGTTGAAAATGTGGTATCAAAAGATGGGTTGAAACAATTTGAATTAGAAATAGAAGATTATCTGCCTGCGTACATTCGATTCATACGTGCCGCAAACTATTTACCAGAAGATACTGATCAAGATTTGATTGATATTATGGAAGATGTACGCATGTATTCAGAACCAGTGTATGGATTCATTGATGATTATTTGAGAAAGATTGCTACGCATATTTCACCAGAGATCGGTGTCACTCCAGAAGAGTCAACATATATGACACATTATGAATTACGAGATTATATTGATACAGATAAGATTCCAGATAGGGATGTCATAAAGGAGAGAGCAAAATCATGTGGAATATATTCTCATGATGGAAAAGTCACTGTACTTTCTTTTGAAAAAACAAATACATTAAAAAAACTTATATTGGAACAAAAAATTGATGATACTCAGACAGTGAAAGGTTTTGTAGCATCAGAAGGTGTGGCGCGTGGTGCAGTTCGGGTCGTGCTTGATCCGCACAATGTCGCAGAATTTAATGATGGAGATATACTCGTAGCTGAGATGACGCGTCCTGAGTATGTTCCTCTGATGAAACGTGCTGGAGCTATTGTGACTGACGCAGGAGGAGTATTGTGTCACGCAGCAATAGTTTCGCGTGAGCTTGGGAAACCATGTGTTATCGGGACGCAATATGCATCAGAAGTCCTCAAGGATGGAGATGAAGTAGAAGTGGATGCACAAAAAGGTTTGATCAAAAAGATATGACAAGAAAATGGGTAGAAATGTCACATGAAAAACGGGGACACATATTCCCAACATTTTGGTATTGGGAAAGTGTGCAATACGTAGCGCGTATTGCAGGAGTGGAGCTGGGTTTGTATGGTAATTATTACAAGGATCATGAGATGAGTTATGTTGGAGAAGAAACGAGCATGACAAGGGTTGGTGAAGAAATATTACGATTGTTTAGAGAAGAAAAATTAATTGAAAAAGTAGAATCATGCAATAAAAAAGAAATACCAAAATTATTACAAGAATCCAAGTGGTTTGTAGAAAATGATTTGTCTCAAAAAAGTGGCGAAGAGTTATTCACTCATCATGACATGGTCCGTGCACAGTTTATGAAATTGATGGAATATAGTGCGATGGCTACTGTTATGGAGTTTGAAGTACCTCTTATGAGTAAGTATCTTGAATCTTTGTTACAAGATGTTGTCGCAGATAGAGGTAAGGTGGGAAATTATTTCAATACCCTCACTAGCTCTACGAGGCAAACAGCGTCACAAAGAGAAGAGATGGCGTTGAGAGAATTGCGTATAAGAGATTTGGAGAACAATCTGACACCAGAAGAGCTGCAACACCATACAGAAATATATTCTCATATTGCATTTGGATATGATGGACCAGGGTGGTCAATAGAGGAAATGGAAAAACGTCTGCGTGAGTTATCAGATGATATGTCAGTCTTGAAAAAAGAGATAGGAGAAATTAAGGGTGCACCTCATGCGACTTTGCAAAAACAACAAGAGCTAATAAAAGAATTAAATTTAGACACAGAAAAAGTTTATTTATTTGAAGTACTTAGTATTTTGGGTTATTGGAAATTTGAAAGAAAATTTGCCAATCAAAAGAGTCATGAGATGATGGAGAACTTTTTTGAAGAAATTATGCGTCGTTTTCATATATCAAAGGCTCAGGCAAAAATGATACTACCTGCTGAGATGAGAAATGTTTTGGTGCATAATAAACTGGACGAATCTGTGTTAAATGAACGTATAGCATTGTCTATCACTTTGTTTGATGGATTCAAAGAACCAAAGTTGTTGATAGGTGATGAAGCCAAAAAAATAGAAAAGGAAATAGAAATGTCGCTGTCAGTAGACCAGACAATTACAGAATTTAGTGGTGCATGTGCATATCCTGGTGAAGTACAGGGCAGGGTGGTGCGTGTGGATGAGGAGGAAGATATGAATAAATTTCGTGATGGCGATATTCTCGTTTCTACATCGACATCACCAAAAATTATTCCTGCAATGAAACGTGCAGCTGCTATTGTTACCGATTCAGGTGGTATTACCTGTCACGCTGCAATAGTCTCGCGTGAATTACAAGTGCCTTGTGTGATCGGGACAAAGATTGCTACTCGACTCTTGAAAGATGATGACGAGGTGAAGGTTGATGCAACAAACGGTTCAATAAAAAAAATATGACATACCGTATAAATTTTACTATCCCGCATACCAATTTTAATTTGGTAGCTTATGATCCTAGTATTTTTATACAATTTATTCCCAAAAAAGATGGAAGACAAGTATTTTCTGAATGGTATATAGAATATAAAGATGGTACGACGACTTCTTTTATTGAAATAAATGTTATCGAAAAATTAGTAAATCATATCAGAGATAAGATAATATTAGAACCAGATTGGGCTGACTCGCTACATATTGAAGCTGAAAACATAAATAAAAACTATTTTGAATTTGCAAAAAATATTCGAGATGTGGATGTGTCAGAAATTGGAAATCAAGAATTGTATGAGCTTTATAGAGATTTACGTGAGCATCAAATAAAGAGTCATACATATGCAGTATCCACTACCTGGTTTCTTGATAGTGATGGAGAAGTGTACACAAACTATCTAAAAGAACAATTAAAAGCGCATTTAAATACCAAAGGATCTAACGACACACTTACGTTAGTAGAATATTTTACAATTCTTACTACACCCTATCGTGAAAATTTTGCAATGGAAGAGCAGATAGAGTTTCTCACATTACTACAAACAATCAAACAATCGGGCGGTGATGTACATAACTTTTTAGAAGATATAGAATTGCATTATAAAAAATGGCACTGGGTACCATATGGTTATATTGGGCCGGCATACACACTCGATTACTATATAGATCGTATTGGCCAAGAATTAAAGACAGAAAATATTGATGAACTTATTTCAATAGAAAAGACAAGAAGTGAAAAGTTAAAAAATGAAAGAGATGAGTTGTTGGAAAAAATTGATTTACCTGCAGACCTTAAGCATTTGTTTGATATTGCACGAGATATTATTTGGTTGAAGGATTATCGTAAGTATTGTCTGTGGCATGGACATTATGTATTGGATTTACTTACCGCAGAGATTGCGAAACGTTTGCATATCAGTCACAGGCAAGCAAATCACATGCTTACTCCTGAGGCGCAGAAGAGTCTTGTAGACGGTGATGACGTTGACGAACATCTACTCAATGAAAGAATATTGTATACGTTGATACATAGTACAGAGAATGGTTCAAAATTTTATTATGGCGAAAAGGCAAAACATATACGAGAATCTTTTGACATAGAAGAAATTGAAATAGATAGGTCACATGGTTTCAAAGGAACATGTGCATGTCCTGGTGTGGTAAAAGGTGAGGTAAAGATTGTGAATTCTATGGAGGATATTGGAAAGGTAAATGACGGTGATATCATGCTTGCGCTCACCACATATCCATCAATGCTTCCGGCAATGAAGCGTGCGTCTGCTATAGTAACTGAAGATGGTGGTATTACGTGTCACGCTGCAATAGTTTCGCGTGAATTTAAAATTCCCTGTGTGGTTGGTGTAAAAAAGATTTGTAGTATGTTAAAAGATGGGGACATCGTAAAGGTGGATGCTACAGACGGCACCATAACTAATAGTAAAAAATAATATGAAGAAACTATCAGTACAAGATTGGTTTGTTTTTGGAGAATGGTATGACATCTCTTGGTTTCATAGTTGTTATTTTAATGGACAATTTGAAACGATAAAAGAACGTCTGGGTTATGGATTGTCACAAGTTGTTGGAGAAGTGGATGGAAATGTGCAGCGTATTTATTTTTCAAAATCAGAATGGAGTGAAATAGGGAAAAGATATCTAGATGAAGTGTTGGAGAGTCCTGAGAAATTAGAAATACTTTTGTCTGATATAAAAAATGCGAGTGATGCGTTGATTGATTTTTCAAAACATTTTAAAAAAATAGAAATTGATAATCTGTCTACAGATGAACAATTGGAGCATTTACATAATTATCATGAGCTTCATCATAGCGTGTGGGCACTTGGTCAAGTTCCCAATGTCTTGGAATTAGAAAATAGTTACCTTACTGATTATTTGAAAAATTGGTTGAAAGAAAAAGGTTTAGATGAAGAAGAAGTGATAAATCATTTTCAAACCCTCGTGACTCCTAGGGAACTGTCGGGAATGCAAAAAGAAGAGAGAGACATGCTTCGTCTATCTCAAAAAGAAGTGAGTGATGAAGATATTGAGAAACATTGTGAAAAATATAGTTGGATTCATTTTGGGTGGACAGGCCCATCTCTCGACATTGCATATTTCAAAGGAGTATGCGAAGGTTTACATAAAGAAGGAGAGTCAAAAGAGACTCTTGAGAAAATTTTAAATAAAGATAAGCAGTTAGTAATAGATAAAGAAAAGATCATAAAGGATTTGGAAATTGATGAGCACATGCAGAAATTATTTAGACTTTTGGAAGAAATTTTGTATATCAAGGCTTTGCGCATGGACTCACTTTTCATAAGTTACGAAGCGACTCAGCCATTACTCAAGAAGATTGCCAAAGATAACTTTTTGTCCTTACCACAAGTATACGTACTATATTATGATTGGTTGATAGACATGATCAAGAACAATAAAATTGATGCGCACAAAATAAATAAAATAGCACAATACTCCTCACGTTATTTTGATGGAGAAGAAGATTATTTGTTGGTAGGTGATGAAGCAAGAGAATTGGTGAGTCAGGTGAGAAAGAATATACCAAAAGAAAAAAAGAGCGATGAGTTAAAAGGGGAGTGTGCCTTCCCTGGAAAAGTTTCAGGTAAGGTAAAAATTGTAAATCATGCAGACGAAATGAATAAGTTTGAGGAGGGTGATATACTTATTTCATACGTTACTGATCCTTCGCTTTTGCCAGCCATGAAAAAAGCAAAAGCGTTTGTCACCAATACCGGCGGCCTCACGTGTCATGCAGCTATTGTTGCACGAGAGTTGGAAGTGCCGTGTGTGATAGGGACAAAAATCGCAACAAAAGTCTTGAAAGATGGTGATATGGTGGAAGTAGATGCCACAAATGGTATTGTCAAAAAAATAAAATAACAGTATGCCAGATTATATTTATTTCAACACAGAACCAAACGTAAATATTTTGGGTCTCGCACCTATTATAAAAGGTTTTTTTGTGCAAGAAATGGAAGATCTTGGTGGTGCAAAATTGAGTGATTTTATCTATGAATTGCAAGACGGAACTTTTAATGCTGGGTGCAAGAAAAAAGAATGGAACAAGATGTCAGAAATATTCCTTCAAAAGTTTTTAGATGATCATACGTTTCCTGCAACATTATCCAGCCTTCTCGAAGAACGTGGACAAAAATTATATGACACTTGTTTTGAAATTTTTGGCAAAATTGAATCTAACTCCATAACATTAGATGAAAAAAAACAACATCTATTAGAATTATTTAAGTTGTTTGCAGACATGTGTGTACCAGGTCTTGTAGCTCCAACTATTGAGTTTGCAAATGGTGGTATGACGAATAAGATAAAAGNAAGATAAAAGAGATCTTGGATACAAAAGATCTGGAAATATTAGGAATGACCACAGGAGAGGCCCTGGTTCTCTTGACGCAGTCTCCAAAAATAACATGGACAGACAAAGCTCGCGAAGCCCTCTATCATCTTGCACAGGAACTTTATGAAGAGGATGTAGATATTCATAATGTGGAAGAATCTCAGAAAGATAGAGTGAAGATGTACATAACGCAATGGGGGTGGGTGCATTATGGTTATTGTGGGCCAGAATATACCATACAAAATGTTTTGGATGAATTGGAAATTATTTTTGAAAAGAAAGAATCACCTGTAGATCAAATCGAGTATGCAAAAAAAGAGTTACATAAAAAAATGGAAAAGCAAGAGGCATTGTTTAAAAAATTGGATATGAATGCTGATGAGCGCTATATTATCACAGCAGCCCAAGACTTTGGGTACACCAAGTCATATCGCGCTTCGCTTATGTCACTTGCTAATTTGACGATAAACACGCTCTTGAAAGAGTATACAAAAAAAGAAGGTTATTCATTTGGGCAGATGGGTGTGTGTACTGCAGAAGAAGTCTGTAGTTATCTACGTGGAGAAAAACCTCTTCCAGATGTAGATACACTGAATAAGCGCATGCAATTTTCAGTATTTTTTTCTGGACTAGGTATAGATAAGGTAATTGTTGGTTCAGAAGCAAAAAAATGGGTTGCAGATAATGTAGAACAAGAGGAGGTCGATAGAGACATGACTGAAATTCCTGGGACTGTTGCGTGTTCTGGTGATGAGGATGTTGTAAGAGGTGTGGCAAAGATCGTACTCAGATCAGATGATTTGGCAAAAGTTACACAAGGGGATGTAATTATATCTACGACCACTATTCCAGAGTATGTGCCTGCAATGCGACGTGCATCTGCAATTGCAACTGAGACAGGAGGTCTTACGTGCCATGCAGCTATTGTCTCACGCGAGATGAACAAACCGTGTCTCATTGGTATAAAACACGTGACACAGATTTTCAAAGACGGAGATCATGTTGAGGTAGATTTGAAAAATAGTTTAATAAAAAAAATATGAATCCAACATATCTAAATACAAACGACCCATGGATGCTTGGAGAGAATATCCCTGATGCAGATTTATTTTTTTCTACCATGTGGTTGCATTGTTTTGTCAATGATTTCAAAAAGCATACAGGGAGAGCTTATAATAAAATTTTGTGCAAATACGAAGGATATCATTTGTGGTTTTATTTTGGTGAAGAGGATGCAAATCTGGTTGGTCAAAATATTGTAGATAGAATTGTGGGTGAAGATGGGTATGCGTCTGAGATCAACAAAAATATTATTTTGGAAGCAGACAAGCTAAGTGGATACGCAAAGACAATTCCTCAGGATGGTTTGGATACGTTGAGCAAAGAGAAACTTTGGGAAATATATAAAACACACAATACCATTCACAACGAGTACTATACATGGTGCTGGATTCCTGTTGCAGCTGACATGTTTCACAACAACTTAACAAATACATTGAAAAATTATCTACGTGAAATAGGAGTCTCAGATGATAGTATAAACGCACACTTCGTCACATTGACGCAGCCGACTTCAAAGTCTCTTATATATATTGAACAGCAAGAGTTACTTACCATCGGTAAAGCAATAGAAAAAGATGCTGGGCTTGTAGAATTATTTAAGACCAAGGATGTCAAAGGTGTGATAGAAGATCTTCCAAAAGATATTCTCGACATGCTAGAGCGTCATCGTGCGAAATATTATTATAGTAAGTGTATATTTGTTCACGGAGAGTATGTGTTGGAAGACTATATAAAACAATTACAAGATATTTTTTCTGGTGACACAATACCATCAGAGATTTTGGAAAATCAGGACAGGGAGTTGCAGGAGAATAAAGAAAAGAAAGAACAATTATGTAAAGAATTAAATTTGGATGAAAAGTGGAAGAATATTTTTGTTGAATTTGGAGAATTTATGGTGACAAAGATTTATCGTCGATATGCCCAGATCTTTGCATTGTACAATATGGGAAATATTTTACGTGAAATTGCAAAACGTTTTTATCTCACAGAAAAACAAGTGAGACATATGTTACCACACGAAGTAGAAGATATGCTTTTGCGAGATACATATGATGAGGGAGAATTATCACAAAGATCAAAGATGTGTGTATATTATGCGCAGGAAGGTGTAGACAAAATTTATACTGGCAAAGAAGCAGACAAAATTATGAAACAGACTGAAGTCGAAATAGACACAGATATAGATACGTTAGCAGGGGAGATTGGTTGCCCCGGTTCTGGTAGAGGAAAAGTGAGGATTATTATACGTTCAGAAGATATGAAAAAAATGAAAGATGGAGATGTGCTTGTGTCTATTGCAACTGATCCAGACATTGTTCCTGCCATGAAACGTGCTTCTGCAATTGTAACTGAACAAGGTGGAGTTACATCACACGCTGCTATTGTATCGCGTGAGCTTGGTATTCCGTGTGTGATTGGTACGAAGATCGCAACAAAAGTATTGAAGGACGGAGATATAGTAGAGGTAGATGCCAACAAGGGTGTGGTCACTATATTAAAATAAGTTTTTATATGAAACCTTGGAAATTACTTAATAAACAATACAATGCAGTTTTGTTTCCGTATGCATATCATATAAAAGTGATGGGGCATGAATTTGCGCGTACGTGTGGCATACAGGCGCCAGCTGATAATTATGTAGAACTCAGAAATGATGGACAACTAACCCAAGGATTTCATTGGGATGAATTTCATAGTGCAGGAAAATATATTTTGGACAGATTATCTCAGAGAGACTACGCCAAAGAGGTTTTGAAAAATACCAATGATTATCTAGATACGTTTTTTGTATTTTCTGAGGAGATAGTCAATTCAGACTTGAGAGAAAAAACAAATGAAGAATTAGCAGACATGGTGCAGAAATTTGTTGATTTGTTTATCGAAGTGTCTGCGTGGGGTGTACTTATTTCTATTGTGGAGTATGAGCATGAACTCTTGAGTAAAAAAATGAAGCACATGCTTGCACGAAAGATAAAAGAAAGTGAATTTTACTTTTCTCTCGAAGAAGCGTTTCAGATATTGACTATTAATTTTGGAAAGACGTACGTAGTAAAAGAAAGAGATGAATTATTATCTATTGCAAAGCAGATTGTAGATAACAAGGAATGGTCAGATCTTTTTGATCAAGATTTTGATCACATTATGACGCATTTCATATCGCATAGAGAACTCAGTGATATGATTGCCAAGCATTCAAAAAAATACGAATGGTTGAGTTATGGATTCGAAGGTCCTGTTTTGAAAATGAGCGATACCATAAATTCTTTGTTAGAGTTACTCAAGAAAGGTCCGTATGAACTGGAAATATCAATAGAAAAAAATGAAGAGAGTACAAAATTATTACAAAAAAATATACAGTCCAAGATTGATTTTTCAGAAGAAGAGGAACACATCATATGGATGGTAAAGGAATTTGGTTTTTCAAAAGCGTATAGAAAGGATATTGAATATCATTCATACTATGCTTATGACTTGTTGCTTAGTGAAATTGGGAGGCGTTTTTATTTTGATAGACATAGAGGTCGTTATTTGTCTGGTGAGGAGCTCATAGAAATTCTTTTGGGCAAGAAAGAGGTGGACTATAACACTATAAATGATCGTATACAGCTCAGTGTATATGCGTGTGAAGACGGAGAAGTGAACATCTTCACAGGAGAAAAAGCAGAAGAATACCAAAAACATATGGAAGTGGACGTGGATGGAGAAAGCATCAGAGAACTTCAAGGTCAGTGTGCGTGTCAGGGAAAAGCTAGAGGAAGAGTGAAGATTGTACTCGACCAAAAAGATTATAGTAAATTTCAGGCACATGATATTTTAGTCAGTTATGCGACGAACCCAAATATGTTGCCACTCATGAAGATTTCAAAAGCAATTATTACAGATATGGGTGGTGTGACGTGTCATGCCGCTATTGTTTCGCGTGAATTAAATACACCATGTATAATAGGTACCAAAAAAGCGACGCGTGTGCTCAAGGACGGTGACTTGGTAGAGATGGATGCAGAAAAAGGAATAATCAAAATAATTAAAAATGATTCTTAAATATATTAGTTATGAGATACATAAAGGCTCACGAAGAGTACGCCACTTCACCACTAACCATTTCTCCAAATCATAGTGGTTGGCCTCATCCGATATTGAAACGTCTGCTGGATGGAAAAGAAGTTGGTAATGATACATTTTGTATACATCATGATAATTCTCTAGAATATTTTGCTGACTACGATGCATGGGACGAAGGCTCTGATTATCTACTCGAAAAAATTAAACATGATAAACAATTTATCATAGATGTCTATGAGGGAAATAAGCGTATTGCAAAAGAGGCTATTCCTTTTGTAAAAGAATTTGAACAAAAGGACATTACCTCTTTGGACAATAATGAGCTCGCAGACTTTTTGGAGAAAAGTTATGAGTTGGGCAGTGATTTTTCTGCGTATGGATTTATACCTGTATTTTCAGATCATCTATTTCACAAATTTACACATGAGCTCAAGTCAATTGTAAAAACGTCGAAAGGAAAAGAACAGGTGGATATGACAGACCCAGAGATGGTTCACTTATTGTCTACACAAGTAGAGATGATACCTTCTCGTATAGCTCGAATTGAACTTTTGAAATTAGCCTTGGGGACTCCAGAGGACCAAGATATCAATGACTATTATGATAATTGGTTTTGGGTAGACTTTGGTCAATTGGGTCCGCGAAAGACACTTGATGATATTCATGCTGCTATAAAAAAACTGAGTGCAGACAAAGAGAGAACGCAAGAGGAGTTGGAAGTACTTACCACGTCGATAGAAAAGACAAAAGATGAACAGCGCGAATTAGAAACAACACTGCATTTCACAGATGAGCAAAAACATGTTTTTTCTGTTGCAAGACAATTTATGTATCTCAAGGGCTTGAGAATGGAAGTTTTGTTTAGTATCTACGCTGGATGGAACAAAGTATTGGAGGAAATGGCGAAACGTTTTCATGTAGATATAGGTTTGTTATATAATGCTTCTATACAAGAGTTGTGTGCATGGTTACATGAAACAGAAAAGATTGATGAAGAGGTGTTGAAAGAAAGAAAAAAATATTGTGTTTGGATTGCAAAAACAGAAAATACACAAGAAATTCTGACAGGAGACAAGGCAAAAGAATTTTTGCAGAATATATCATACAAAGAAGACGACAACTTAGAAGACGTACTTGTTATACATGGTACAGTAGCTTCTCCAGGATATGCCCAAGGCACGGTAAAGATTGTAAATAGGGTAGAAGAAATAAACAAAATAGAAGAAGGGGATATAATGGTCGCTGTAGCGACTCATCCAGCATTGTTACCAGCCATGAAGCGTGCAGTTGCATTTGTTACTGATTCTGGTGGCATCACTTCACACGCTGCAATAGTGGCACGAGAAATGAAAAAACCATGTATCATTGGAGCTCGTGTAGCGACCAAGGTTTTGAAAGATGGGGACAGGATTGAGCTTGATACCAAGAAGGGTGATATAAGAAAAATAACGGAATAATATGACAGACAAAAAACATAAAGGCTTCATTGTATTAGAACGCATCCCAAAAGCACCTGCGTATATTTTTTCTTTGGCAGATGCTGCGTTTGTAAACGATACATTTAGAGACGTGTTTGCATTTGAGAATGTCCCGGGGTCACATCTAAACATTTATGAGGGGACAGACTTTTTGTTTTGTTACAAGATTCAGGATTTGCGAAAAACATGTGAAGAGATTTTTGACAAACTCGTTACAAATCCAAAGTGGGGCTTAGAGCTCGATGACATGATAGTTGAAAAGGCACAACTATTTATGGAATATTCAAAAAAGATTGCTCAGACAGATCTAAGCACGTTGTCAAACAAAGAACTTTCTGACATCAGCAATGAATGGTTCTTTACTCATTTTCATGATTCATGGACATTGGGTTGGCCCGCTGTACTTGTTGACTTTGAGAGAAATCTGTTTTCCAATCATTTGCTCAATTATCTCAAACAAAAGATAGAAAAAAAGAAGTATGAGGTTTCAGTAGGAGATGTATTTAGTGCACTCACAACGCCAGTAGAAGAAACATTTGCGCAGCTGGAAAATATGTCACTCCTTAGATTGCTAGAAACTATTTATACAGACAAGGATGTTGTTGCGCTTTTTAAAGACAAAGATGTGGATCAGATACAAAAAGAACTTCCAGATTTGAATTCAGACATTTGGAAGGATTTCATGGCACATTATGAATCATATTGTTGGTTACCATTTATGTATACCGGACCTGCTTGGGGTCATGATTATTTTCTAGAATCACTCAAGCATTTGATAAAACAAAATACAGATCCACAAAAAGAATTACAAATTCTCGAAGATAGAAAAAAACAAGTAGAAGAGTTGCATGACAAATATTTGAAAGATTTGGAGATCCACGATGATTTTCAAGTTTTGTTTGAGGTGGCCCGACGTTTTGTCTATTCGAAGTCTTATAGAAAAGATGCTATGTACTATGGGTGTTATATTGTAGACAGTGTTCTAAAAGAAATAGCAAAACGTGCGTACGTATCAATTGATCAGGTGCGACGATTGTATCCATGGGAGATAGAAGACTTTTGTATGGAAAAAGGTCCAGACGTAGACACATTAAATAGTCGTGCATATGCAGTACAATATTCTGATGACGGTGTTCGTGAAATGTACGATGGTGGTGGTGCCAAAACATTTGTAGACAGTGTAGAGTTTGTAGAGCAAAAAAATGAAATACCTCGAGAAATTTTGGGAGATTGTGCGTCTGTTGGTAAGGTGCGTGGCACGGTGAGAATTGTAAATTCAAGAGAAGACATGGATAAAATGGAAAAAGGAAACATACTCGTGTCTTATGCAACGAGCCCAGACATCATGCCTGCAATCAAGAAAGCATCTGCTATTGTTACTGATCTTGGAGGTATTATATGTCACGCCGCCATAGTTTCTCGTGAGTTTCATATACCGTGTGTAGTGGGAACTAAGATTGCTACACAAGTTTTGAAAGACGAAGATATTATTGAGGTGGATGCGACACATGGGATTATTAGAATAATCAAGTAAGATTAATATATTAAATTATGGATTCAGAAAAGAGGGTTCCGCCGATTGAATCACAAAGAAGACATTCCTTTGACCAGTTATTTATAAAAGTAAATGAAGGGAGAGTTGAAAGAGTGTGTGATGTTTTAGATATGAATAAAGAAGATTTGTTAGAATATCTCACAACAGAAAATCCAGAATTACGTGCGTTAGGAGATCATGTCTTAGCGCAAGAGGATGGAGATGTTAGGGTGTTTATGCAACTGTTAATTCAACAGACAGTCAATGGCGTTTCTAATGATGTGGTTTTCGTGACACAGGAAGAGGATTCAGATGAATATCTAACAGTGCGAGACAGTTTTTCAGGAGCTCGTCATACAGAAGAGTCGGGGCGCTACATGTCACATCAAGATGCAAAAGAAATGGTGAGAGGAGATACGTATATTTTGCGAGATTCAGCGGCTAAGTTGCGTCTACTTGGATTATCGCTAGATAAATTAAGAGAGTCGGAAGACCCATTAAAGGAGGTTCGTGACAGATTACCTTTTGCTTGGGCTCATTTTATGACAAAATTAGGTTTGGAATATCCTGAGAGTTTAAATTTTTTAATGACACCGGGAGACAGAGAAGAGCTCGATAGACAGAGAAAATCTGAAGATTTTGGTTCTTTCTTGGTTCAGATGGCAGAAAAACGAGCAAGAAAATATCTAGATGATAAGATTGATAATGCAGTAAGAAAGACAGGTGCTGACAGGAGGGTTATTGAGGCAAGAGCAAAGACTATAGATTGTGAAGAGAGATATACAATGGAAGAATTGCAGATGCTGTTGGATATAGAGTTACCTCTGTGGGCAAAAGCTGTGGAAGAAATGCAAAAATATTTTTCAAATATAAAAGATATGGTCAATGTATTGTGTCCTGATCAAAAAAATTAATATTATTTATCATAATATATGAAACCAAAAATAAAACTCATCGTCCTTGATTTTCACGGGATACTCGTAAAAGGTGATTACAAGCCAGTGTGTCGCATGCTTGCAAAAAAACATAACGTAAAGTGGGAAGAGGTGTATGAGGTGTTATACAAGACTCATTTTCGAGAAGCAGTATTAGGGAAAATTCCAGAAAGTCAGGTATACATTCGTACGTTCAAACATTTTGGGTGGAAAGGTGACTCTTGGAAAGAGACACATGAGTATCACAAAAATGCAATGCACTTGAACAATAGTGTGTATAGGTTTTCTCTGCAATTACAAAAAAAAGGGTACACGGTACTGCTGCTTTCACAAAACACAGCAGACCAATTCAAAAGTTATGTAAAGCGATTTGATCTAAAAAAAGATTTTAAATATATTACAAACACATTTGACCTCGGAGTTCCAAAGGCAAGCAAGGAGACAACTGACTGGATCAAAAAAGAATTCCAAGTGAAGTCAGGTGAGGTTATATTTTGTGATGATCAAGAAAATAATTTGGTCGCAGCAAAAAAAGATGGTATGAAGACAGTTCATTATAAGAATTTTACACAGTTTAAATCTGATATCACAAAGTTTTTATGATCAAATTAATCATGTGTGATTTTACGGGCGTAGTAGTCACAGGTGGGCACAAGAAACTTGCAAGAGAAATATCTGAGAAATACGGCTTGGATTATGATCTAGTGTTTGACACAATATATAGAAAATATTTTGACGAGTTTGCCATAAATAATATTTCTGAGCAAGAGGCATTCGAAGGTCCTATAAAAGAGTTGGGCATGGAAGAGACGTGGCAAGAGCTTGTAGAGATGTATTTGAGGACACATGTGTTGAATAATCCAATGGTGGACTACATTAGAGAGCTAAGGAAAAATTATACAGTCGTACTACTAACCAAAAATATCAAGCACTATCTCGATTGGGAGCGAAAAGAATTTGGTCTCGATGAGATGTTTGATGATATTGTAAATACATCTGAAATAAATTTGCCAAAGGCAAGTGTAGAAACGCTTGAATACATGCTCAAGAAGTTCAATGTAAAGCCAGAAGAGGTGTTGTATATTGATGACCAAGAAGTAAATCTAGAAGACGCAAAAGAGATGGGGGTACATACGGTATTGTACAAAGATTTTGATCAAGTAAAAAATGAATTTAAAACTATTTTAAATAATTAGGTTATGACACATACATTTTCTACCAACCCAAAAGACTGGGTATTCAAATCTCAGCGCCAACGTGTGAGCCCTTTTCCAAACATATTTTCTATGGAAACGATATGTAATGACATGATTCATAAGGTTGGGTTCAATGCTGATGAAATACTGCTTTTTTATAAAGACAATGTTCATTATTGTTTTTTGAGTAGAAAAAGTTATGAAAAAGTTGGTAGAGGTGTAGCAGACAATATGCATAATGATCCGAAGCTTGCAGATAAGCTTGTAGAAGGACAAAAAAAGACAGGTAAGGTCTTGGTGGATTTTTGTAGAGAAGTACACGATGAAGTATCATCTAAAACCTCCAACGAAAGATTGGTTGAGATTTTTTCTACCTATGAGAAATATTACAAAGATTTGTATTCTGGGTATGGATGGATTTGGATTTTTGAGGATGATTATATTGGGGATCTATTAAAAATTGTTGAGTCAAAGATAGAAGATAAACTTGAAGCACCAAATATTCTCGATGTACTCACAAAAGAATTTACTGCAATGGTTGCAACCGTGGAGAGAAAAGCTTTGCTTGAGCTTGGTCTTGAAATAGAAAAAAATAAAGAGTGGGTAGATCTCATAAAAACGGGAGATAAAGACAAGATAGAAAAAGAGAAAGATCTCTACGCACTACTCAAAAAGCATGAGACTGATTATTTTTGGGTAACACGGGATTATGAAGATCCTATCTTAGGTGTTCCCAAGGTAATTGAGAGATTGTCTGAATATTTTGAAACTGATATACAAAAAGAATATGACGAGTTGGTAGAGACATTTGAGAAAGGTGAGAGACTCAGAGAAAAATATTTGAGTGAACTTGATTTTTCACAAAAGGAAATTGATTCTATTAATTCAATGAGACGCACCGCATATTTAAAAGAATTGCGTAAGCGTTTTGTTTCTGAATCATTATATTATTTTGATAAGATCTTGCTAGAAATAGGGAAGCGTCTTTACCTAAGTATCAATCAGGTGCGTCATATGAAAATAGAAGATATGCGCGCAGGATTACTCGAAGACAAAGATTTGTCTCATGAACTCAACGAAAGAATAAACCTATCCATGTGGCATACATATACGGGAAGTGATGCTGACGTAACTATTGATGAATCTGCAAAAGAATTGTTTGCTACATTTTGTGCGGTAGACAAAAGCGCTACTGAGTTCACTGGTATGCCCGTGTCACCTGGAGTGGCTCGTGGTCCAGTGAAAATTATTATCAATCCAGATGAATGTAACACGGTGAAAGAAGGGGACGTGATACTTAGTATTCAGGTGGTGCCAAGTTTTTCTAGTGCGATTATGAAGGCAGGCGCACTTATTTGTGATGGTGGTCATGGTATCACCACTCATCCTGCTACACTAGCTCGGGAGGCGGGGATTCCTGGTGTAATACAGACACGCTTTGCCAGAGAAGCACTCAAAGATGGTGACATGGTAGAGGTGGATGGTAATAAGGGGATTGTGAGGAAAGTTTAGCAAGCTCCTCCCCTATAAGGGGAGGTCGGGAGGGGTCTATAAAATAATGGCGTTCAGGGTAGTGGGAAGAATTTACCCGAATGTACTATGGAAAAAATTGGTCATTATCAGAATAAATCTTCTTTCACACAAAGACGTAAAAAATTGAGAAGTTATTCCACCAAAGCCGAAATAATTTTGTGGCAAAGATTAAAGAATAAGCAACTAGGTGTAAAATTTCGCAGACAATTTAATATTGGTTTTTGGATTGTAGATTTTTATTGCCACGAACTGAAATTGATCATAGAAGTGGATGGGTGGATACACTCTGAAACAAAAGAGAAAATAACTCATGATATTATGAGGCAGAAAATTTTAGAAAAAGAAGGTTATGTGGTTATGCGGTTTAGTAATGATAAAGTATTAAATAACACAGACTTAGTTGTACTAAATATTTCAAAGTTGGTTGAAGAGATGAAAAATTAAATATTACAAGGACCCCCACCGTCACTTCGTGTCGGCTCCCCCTTGTAGGGGGAGGGTCTAACGTGTTTTTATGAAACCAGAAGTATACATTTTAAAGCATGGATCATTTGAAGAACTCGGAAATTCTCAATTAGAGGGAGCTTTTGGGTTACATGTAACAACGGGACTTGTGGTGTATGAAAAAAATGAGGAGAAAAAATGCATGATAATAGAGCCTGGAATGGTGTGTGACTTCGAAGAGCATGTAGAAAAAATCAAAGAACTTGGCTTTGAATTAGAAAAGGATCTCTCTCATGTATTGTGTACGCATATGCATCAGGACCATATTCAAGCACTTGGCAAATATCCAAATAATACTCATGTATTTCATTTTGGTTCAAGCTCGCTTCTAGGTACTCCCGAGTATGGTGCAAAATTATACGAAGAAGGGCATATCGAGATTTCAGAAATACAATATGAAAAAATAAATAATGCGCATACCCACAAAGATACAATATATATTATAGATTCGGAAAATGAAGGAAAGCTTGCGTTTGTCGGAGATCTCGTGTTTGCGACATTTGATGTCTTATCAAAAGACATGCAATATAAGGTGGATAAAGATGCAAGTGTAGATCAAAGACGTAGATATGATAAATTTAAAAATTGGTTTGAAAGTAATACAGACATAACAGGATTTTATCTGGGGCATGGGAATAGAAAAGTTAGCAGGGAAGAGGTGAAAGAATATTTTTCTGAGTATACGCTATAGGTTTTTGTGTATATTGACACGAGTGTACTATTGGTTGATAATAAGAATATAAATTGATTTAATTGTGGGGCTAAAAAGTATATATGCAGGGAACACAAACACAGACCAAAATCAATGAGATTTTGGAAATCGTGACATTTATAAAAGATAATGCCGCCATGCAAAAAGACATGGACGAGCGTTTTGAGCGTGTGGAAGCTCGTCTTGATAATATAGAAGAGCGCCTGAGTAGTTTAGAAGAAGATGTGCGTTTAATAAAACAAGACTTGAGGAAAATAAAAAAAGAGTTGGAAAGGGTCGAACTTAAGACCCAAAAAGATGAAGACGCGACCGCTCATCTGTACATAGAATTGAAAGGAAGAATAAAAAAACTTGAACAAAAAATAAGAAATATAGAGCTTTTACAACAGTAAGAGAACTATTACCCAAACAAAAAATTCCGTATAAAACGGAATTTTTTATTCTTCAAAATACTTTTTGTAAATCCTGCACCACATTGGGTGCTGGACAAGAATACTTTGAGGAGACCCGACGCGTGACTGTGAAGTCGCGCGCCGGATCTTTCATGTAGAGGGTAGACGTAGCCATACCCGACGACGCGAGGTCATCGGATAGGTGAGGTAGGGAACGGGGCAGAGAAGTCGAAGGGGGTGATGTAGCGTGTTGCTACTTGACGAGGAACGCCATGGCGTTGAGCCAGGACGGACGCTCGACCTTGACCAGGGACTTGAGGACGCCGTCCTCGTACGTGAGCACGAAGCCCTCGCACTTGTCCATCTGGCGGCCGAAGGCGGCCATGCCGTTCGGCGTGTCGGCGTTGAGCTGCTGCGCGTAGTGCGCGTGCAGGCCGTCGATCGTGCAGCCGTGGAGACCGCCGATCAGGACATCGCCCTCGTCGTCGATCTCGTCGATCACGGAGACGGCTTCGCCCAGCTTGGTGAGACGGAGCTTCGTGAGGTCGCCGCCCTCGTCAGTGAGGAAGAGCACCTGCTCCGACTCGACGGCCGCACCGCGCGCCTTGACGGCCTTGAACTCGTCCTTGCACGCCTTGAAGCGCTCGTCGGACGAGAAGTCGTTCAGGCCGCCGTCGGTCTCGATCTCGATCAGGCTGTCGAGACCATCTCCCTTGTTCTGGAAGAGGCCGACGGCGAATCGGATGATGTTGGCGGTACGCACACCGCGCGGCTGCGGCGAGGACACGATGCGGACGAAGAACTTGGCCCCGTGCCGAGTGGCCAGGAGAAGTCCCATGACGAAGGTCTCGATGAAGCCGAACAGGGTCGGCGTCTGCGGGTCCACTTCGTGCTTCTTGTTGCGGGACAGGTGCCGGATCACGATCTTGCGGGTCTTCTTCATGACGCTCTCCTATATTCACTCTGTTTACTTACCCCCGGCAACCCAGCCGGTAGTTACTAAGAGCTACTCCAATGGTAAATATCTATAAGATGTCTATAGACAATTATCATTGGAGACTCTTAGCTTTCTCATTTTGTTCCCTATTGTAATGAACTAACCTTACATGAAAGAGACGTAATCTGGGAAAAAGTGCTTAAATAAGCACAGTTATCCATCTTTATTACGACAGATCAGTATAGCATAATTCCTTGCTTTTGTCAAGTATTTTGAGGTATACTGTACAACTAAGCTCTCCCCCTATAAGGGGGAGCTGGAGGGGGTCTTTTAGAAAGAGGCTTTTATATAGTGGACCCCTCCCAACCTCCCCTCATAGGGGAGGAGTTACTAACTATAAAATATATGGAATTTACAGGAATTTCTGCACATTCTGGCTTGGTAAAGGCAAAAGTCTGTATTGTTCATAATGAAGATGAATTTGACCATTGTAGTGATGGTGATGTCGTGGTTTTGGTGGCGGTGAAACCCTCTGTTGCGCTGGTAAAACTGTCAGGAGCTCTTATTTCTATACATGGTGGTATTACATCACACGCCGCTATAGCTGCACGAGAAAATGATAAACCTACAGTAGTAGGTCTGAAAGAAGAATTATTAGATCATACAAAGGATGGAGATGTGGTAGAGGTAAATGCCTCTGAGGGAATTATAATTTTATAATGTAAGGTTTGTATTTATGGAACATTTAAAATTTTTCAAAGAAGTAAACAAAGATAGTGTTGCAGAAGCTGGAGGCAAGGGTGCGTCACTTGGTGAAATGACAGGTGCAGGGATTCCTGTGCCGCCGGGTTTTGTGGTGCTTGCAAATGCATTTGATCGTTTTCTCGAAGAAACTGATCTCAATCAAGAGATCGATGCGCGTATCAAAGAAGTAAACCCAGGAGACATGAACAGTGTGGATCGTGCGAGTAATATTATCCAAGATGTTATTCATGACACTCCTATGCCTGATGATTTGGCCAAGGAAATACTAACAGCATTTGATGAGTTGGGTGCAGAGCATGTAGCAGTGCGTTCCAGTGCGACTGCAGAAGATTCTTCTATTGCAAGTTGGGCAGGAGAGCTTGATACTTTTTTGAACACCACAAGAGATACTGTGGCAGAACAGGTGAAGAATTGTTGGGCGTCTCTGTTTACGCCACGAGCTATATTTTATCGATATGAAAAAAACCTGCATGATCAATATGTGTCAGTGGCAGTGGTCGTACAAAAGATGATCCAGTCAGAAATTTCTGGTATAGCGTTTACGGTGCATCCAGTTACCGAAGACAGAGATCAGATGATTATCGAGGCAGGGTTTGGTCTGGGAGAAGCAATTGTGAGTGGTCAGATTACGCCAGATAGTTATGTTGTATCCAAATCAGAGATGAGTATTCTCGATATTAATATTGGACACCAAATACAAAAGCTTATACGGAAAGAAGATTTCGATCATCATGAAAAGAATCATTGGATAGAATTAAAAGAAGAAGGTGAAAAACAAAAGTTGAGTGGAAGACAAATCATTACAGTAGCGGAAATGTGTAAACGTATTGAATCACATTATAAATTTCCGTGTGATATTGAATGGGCTATGGAGAATGGTGAGTTGTATATAACACAGAGTAGGCCAATTACAACACTGAAACAGGTGTAAGTCCTAAGCTATAAGATAAATGATATAATTAATTTAATTATAAATTACGTTTATGAACATAAAACGCGCCATATTATTCGGAATAATGCTCTGGGTAGCAATATTTGCTATCATTTCAATTCTCATGTTTACGCCGGGTCTTGTAGACAAGGATTTTTATCAGTTTCTCATCCTCTGGATTCTCATGATTCCACTCGTGCTTTTGCTTGCCAAATGGTATTTTCGCAAAGATGCTCCTACAACCAAGAAAGGATTTTTGCTTGGTGTAATTGCTGTGCTTGTGGGGACTGTACTCGATATTGCAATTACCGTTCCATTTTTTGTGAAATCATATTCAGTATTTTATAGTAACGTCTTTATGTATATTGGTATAGCTGAGGGAATTCTCCTTGCGACTTATGCAGGGTATGAATTTGACGCGACGTATACAGTAGCGAGCGTAGATGATAGTGAGATTAAGGAATAGTGGGAAGAGGGGTGATAATGTAATTCAGTCATAAGTCATAAGTCGTAAAAAAATGACATTAGGACTTTATGACTGATAACTTAAAACTGGTCAGATATGGATTTAAAAAAACTATTTGATAAATACCCACTGTTTGTTTTTGGCTTCGGTGCTTTTTTACTCGGAGCAATAACAGACAGCGGTTTTTTTATTTTTCTGGGTATCATATTGCTTTTTTCTGCTTCTGCACAATATAAAAAGAAAGGTGGAGAAGATTCAAAATCACCGTTTGATATCAAAAAAATAATTAATATATTTAATAATAATTCTAAAAAAGAGCATATGGAAACAATTAATCCAAGAAACAAAGCAAAGATTGGCTTTTGGGTCGTCATTGCTATTGTTTTTCTCATTTTCTTAAGTTTTGCAAGTGCATTTTGGGTAGTAATCGATGCTGGTGAAACCGGTGTTCGTTCATTCTTTGGAAAGGTGCGAGATAGTGAGTTTCATTCTGGTTTTCATTTGAAGAACCCGCTGGAAAAAATAACAAAGATGAATATTCGTACACAAGAGTATACGATGAGTGTCACCCAGGGCGAAGGTCAAAGATATGGTTCAGATGTGATTACGGCACTTACCAAAGAAGGTTTGAGTGTTGATCTCGATATTACCGTTTTGTATAGACTTATAGAAGAAAAAGCATCAGATGTGTATCGTGATGTTGGACTTGGGTACGACGAAGTAATTATCCGTCCACAAATTAGAAGTGTAATTCGTGAGGTGATTGCGCAATATGATGCAAAAGATATTTATAGTGAGAAACGTCAAGAGGCTGCACAAATTATTGCTGATAGATTGAAAGAAAAACTTGATCCACGTGGTATTGAGGTGGAAGATGTATTGCTTCGTCATGTAGAATTACCAGCTGATCTTGCCCAGAGTATTCAGCTCAAGCTCCAAGCTGAGCAAGAAGCACAACGATATGACTTCCTTCTTCAGACTGAACAAAAGGAAGCTGAACGAAAGGTAATAGAAGCCGAAGGTCAGCGTGATGCACAGCAGATTATTAACCAGAGTTTGACATCACATTACTTGAATTATCTCTATATCCAAAACCTTCAAGACCGGGAAGGAACGATCTATGTACCAACAAGCCCAAGTACTGGTGTACCTCTTTTTAGAGGATTGTAACACAGTCGTAAGTGAATAGTCATAAGTTGTAAAGTTATACACCGTCAGTATGTCTTAGTGTGATTGTTAAAGAGATGTAAATAGTTTATACTATGTATCATTGAGTAACGGATTTCCTGTTCTCAAAGTCCACTACCATTTGGTATTGGGTAAAGGTCGGATAAATTAATTAAGTAGTTATTTTGAGTAGGGTAGGCAATGTGAGATTACTTTTTGACTAAAGGATCTCTCGGCTTCGCTCGAGATGACTTCGTCATTTAGAAAAAATTATGAACGATTTTAATTCTCCTAGACAAATGTTTGACGTGGATTGTGAATGTGGAAAGTGTGGGGCAAAAATCACACAACTACCATTCCAACCGTCTGGAGATCGTCCGGTATATTGTGGAGACTGTAACCGTGCTCATCGTGAGCAACGTAACAGCGACAGAGGGGAACGTCGTATGTTTGACGTAGACGTTGCGTGTTCAGGTTGTGGTACCAAGATTACACAATTGCCGTTTGAACCAAGAGATACAAGCAACCTTCTTTGTAAGGAGTGCTATCTCAAGAACAAAGATGCTTAAGTGCATTATTACATATTTCAAAAGAACGTCTGAGAAAGGCGTTCTTTTTCTTGATTTTTTAGCACAATATTGCTATTATTGAATACACATATCCATAAGATTTTGTGATTTTATAACTATGAAATACACCGCAGAACAACAAAAATTAATTGATTACACAAGAGAAAAAGTAGAAAAACTTTTTGAAAATTATACAGATCCAGCACATGGTACGGATCATATTTTTCGTGTAGTTGATAGAACTGTCAAGATTGCCAGAGGTGAGAAAGCTCGAAGTCCGTTTTTATGTGAGCTTGCAGCCCTGACCCATGATATTGGTAGGACGCGAGAAGACAATCCAGGAGAAAATAGCCGTAAGCACCATGAGCTTTCTTATATTATACTTAGAGAATGGTTTAAGGATGATAGACAATTTGATATTTTGATAGATGAAGAAAAGAAGGAGCTGCTCTACACAGTTCGATATCACTGGAACAATGTGGCTGATGACTATGATAGTGCTTGGATTTTGCGTGATGCAGACAAGCTTGATGCGTATGGAGAAGTGGGGATCAATCGCATGAGTCATCTGTGTTCTTCTGATGAGGATTGGAATTCACATTTGAGACATGTGTATGAAACATATGTGCACGTGCGTACCAAGACCGCAAAGAAGATGATAAAAAAAGAAAAGCTTATGGACGCTGTCGAAAAAAAATATAAAACATATTTGGAATCCAAAATTGAACCTGTAGAGTTGCCTTAACTTATTGAATTTGAGTTTCGTGTTTTTAATTAAAACCCCCTCCAACTCCCCCTATAA
>PKTJ01000030.1 GCA_002869205.1 Candidatus Parcubacteria bacterium
AGGTAAAACTTTTTCGGGATGAAAAACATGATTTATTACAAAAGGCAAAAGATGGAGATGAGAGCGCAAAAGAGGCTCTCAAAGAATTGAACGAAGAGCGCAAAGAAGACTTAAAAGAGCGCACTGCCGTGATGAGAGAAAAGGCAATGAATATGGCAGATGTTATTAAAGAAAATGGTAAAAATGCCGTAGAAAGATTAAAGAAGATGGATGGTAGAGAAAATGTGAATGATAAAATCCAAGATTTGAGAGATCGTCGTGAGGTGACACCCGAACGTCCACCTGAGCCAGAGGCGGTTATACTCGATCGAGCGCAAGATTTACAAAAAGATCGTGAGAGACAACAAAACCAAGATGGTATCTTTAGTCCAGGAGGGTGGGATTAATTCCTATTAATTTAAATCATTCTCAATTAAAGACAGCCCGTTGTGGGGGTTGTTTTTATTTATTTTGCAAGCTACAATAGGGATACTATGAAACGTAATTTTTACTTGATTTTACCCAATATACGCTCTTGCCATAATGTTGGTGCGATGTTTCGTACGGGCGATGCCTTTGGAGTGACAAAGATTTTTTTGGTTGGGTATACTGCTAGTCCGCCAAAGCCTCAGATTGACAAGGTGTCTCTTGGTGCAGAAAAATGGATACCGTGGGTAAAACGAAAAGATTTAAAACGATTAATAATTTCTTTAAAAAAGAAAGGAGTTAGAATTGTGGGGCTTGAAAAGAATGAGACAAGTAAAGATATTGGGTTGCTGGGTGTGGGTGCTAATGATGTGGCGCTTATTGTGGGTAATGAGGTGGACGGCATTTCTGACGATATTTTGGATTTGTGTGATAACGTTGTACATATTCCAATGTATGGAAAAAAAGAAAGCCTCAATGTGAGTGTGGCAGCGGGTGTGGCTATGTATGAAATAAGTCAAAAAGTTAAAAAGTAGAAAAGTTCATAAAGTCTTTTTATTACAAAAGAACTTTACAAACTTTTAACTTTATAAACTTTAAAACTAGCCCTTATGAAAACAGTTGTATTTGATATTGAAACAATTCCTGTTGAGTTTGATTCTCTTGATGAAGCTCAACAACAATATTTACTCAAATTTGCACATACCAAAAAGGATAAGCAGAAAGCAAAAGAACAAATGGCTCTGTGGGCTCCCACCAATACTATTGTGGCGATTGGTATGCTGTCTGTGGAAGACAATAAAGGTGCGGTTTATTTCCAAAGCAATGGAGTGGAAATGTCAGAGTGGGAAGAGGATGGTATTAAATACTTTTGTGGAAGTGAAAAAGAAATTCTAGAGAAATTCTGGAAAGCAATTCGTTTTGCTCATAAATTTGTGACGTTTAATGGCAGGGGCTTTTATTGTCCTGTGCTTATGATGAGAAGTGCCATGCTTCAGGTGAAGCCTACCAAAAACCTCATGCCGTACCGATATAGTACCGATGTTCATGTTGACCTACTTGAACAGATGACATTTCACAACGCGTATCGTAAATTTAATTTGGATTTTTATTGTAAAGCGTTTGGTATAGAATCTCCTAAATCTGGAGGTGTGACTGGCCATGATGTAAAGCCTTTGTTTCAGGCAGGAGAATTTAAAAAGATTGCGCGTTATTGTGCAGGAGATTTGTGGGCAACAAAAGAATTGTATTTGCGTTGGCATGAATATATGAGCTTTTGAGTGAGTTTTGAGTGTGGTATACTTGTTTTATTACCTTTACTTTTTTATCCTTATGCATGATCCAGCTGTGAAACATACATTGTCTATTTTTGAGCGTATATATGACAATTTACCCCCACTTGTTCCAGAAGAAGTTTCAGGAGACATGGGGCGTCATTTGACGTCTGTGCAGAATAATTATGATATTAGTCTTACAGACCTTGAAAACACAATGATCGGCTTAGGGAAGCATCTGTGGCCTTACATGCAGGCATTTGAAGAGATGTATCATGTATATGAAGAAAAGCTTGCTGAAAAGTTGCTTGCACAAAAAGCATCGCATGGTGTGCGCAAAAAATATGATATGTTCAAGGACATGGGAGGGTCATTTCGAGAACTTTATCATGGTTCTGTGAATGATATGTTTGATTATGATGAACGTCAGGAATTAAGTGGACTTCTTGTTGATTTAAAAGCTGACATACGTAAGCATGCCATGCATGCATCTATATCTCATGATCGTGATATGTATGATAAGAAGGTTGAAAAATATGGTGAAATAATAAAAGAGATAAATGATGTGATAGAAGGATTGCATACTTTTGCCAATGAAGAAGAACATGAAGATTTTGCAGATGATGTTCGAGATCGTGCTCGTGCAATTGAGCATAGTCTTACATTTCTTGGACCAAAAATGAGTATTGAAGAAATTCGTGGTTCTCAAGAGTATTATAGAGGTAAAAAAATAGAGCGTAAAATGAGGAGATAATGATATGTCATCAACAAGAGAATCATCACAACATCATGAAGTAGGAAGTAAGATTGAAACAGATAAAGAAAGATGGAAAGCTCTTTATGATTTGGCGCAAGATAGTATCATTATTGATGAAGTGTTTAAAAGATATGGAGTATCTAAAGGTGATAATGATGAGATTTATTTTGATGATAAAATTTTGAGAAGAGTAGAAACGTCTGTTATTAGAAAAAAAGATAAAATTATCCAAGAACTGCGAGAAATGAGAGTGGGTATACATACGCCTCGTTCTCCAGAAGAGCGAAGAAAAGAAGATGTTAAACTGAAACAACAAGAAAAGCGACAAGCAGAATTACAGGAACAACTTGATCAAGTTTTACGTGATCATTTAATTATTCACATGCGTGTTAGTGGTGAAGTTTTGGGAGATCTCTAGATTTAGTACTATTTTAAAAAATGGCATAATGCCATTTTTTTTATTTTATTTTTTTATATATATAGTCCATTGTTTCTTTGAACATGTTTTTGTTATGTGCCCCTGATACGCCGGTTAGTCCAGGAGTTCTATTAACCTCCAAAAATATTTGTTTTTTACCATATTCTATATAATCGATTCCTGCAAAATCTAGATTTAATTTTTTGACAATTTTTTTCATTAGCTTTTTTGTTTCAGTTGATATCGTGATTTTTTGTGTTTCGCCTCCAAGGGATACATTATTTCTAAATTCATCTTTCGCCTCAGTGTATCTTCTTATCGCGTGTGTTTTTTTGCCAATGACAAGTACGCGAACGTCTCCTTTGTTTTTTATATATTTTTGTGCAAGAAAATAACTTTTTTTTGTACCATACTCCTCAAGGATTTCAGAAAAATATTTTTTGAGTTCTTTTTTACTGTGAATCAATGATACACCGCGTCCTTTGCTTAAATTATTTGGTTTACACACAAAAGGAAGTCCTATTTTTTTGACAATAGTATCAAAGTATTTTTCTATCATGGTGTATTTTCCAAAAAATGACATTGGAAAAAGCATGTCTAGATTTGTGTTACAAAAGTGCATGGTGTCTGCCTTGCTACCAATTCTAGAACCTCCTACATAAGGATGAAAACCTAGTTTTGGTATGTTTCTTCTCTCTGCTTCTCTTAGGACTATGCTCATGGTGTCATTATCTACAGGACCATCTGATCTGATATATAGTCCGTCATATTTGTCTAGTGGTGTCAGATCGTTTGGTTTCTTATTTGTTTCAAAAAAGAGGGTGTGTTTATTTTTTCCATCATAAAAATAAAGCAACTGATTCCAAAAAGAAGAGTGAATTTCCATTCCTTTTGGTGTCTCTGCAAAGATGAGAGGTACCTCTGGACTCGGGTTGAAATGATTTGTTATGGCAAGAAGTTTTTTCATATTATTTTTTTGGATGTTTTTATGATAATCATTTGTTCAAGTCGGCGTATATCAGCCAGAAGTTTTGAACGATCTTTGTTAAACATAATGATATTGAATATGCTTGAACCACCGTTTTTTGTAT
>PKTJ01000059.1 GCA_002869205.1 Candidatus Parcubacteria bacterium
GTAGATAGAGTTTTGCTTTTTCACGTCCTACACCAAATTTTTCTTCACCATAGCTATAGCTATTTCCAGATTTATTGATAATCTTGTGTTCAATACCAGTGTCGAGCAAGTCTCCTGAGACTGAGATCCCTTCGTTATACATGATATCAAATTCTGTTGTTCTAAATGGTGCGGCGACTTTGTTTTTTACTACCTTTACTTTGACGCGGTTTCCAATGACCTTATCGGCTTGCTTGATCTGTGCTGCACGACGTACTTCGATACGTACTGAGCTATAAAATTTGAGAGCATTACCACCAGTTGTTGTTTCAGGGTTACCAAATACAATGCCGATTTTCATTCTTGTCTGGTTGATAAAGATGACAACCGTATTTGTCTTGCTCACAATACCTGTGAGTTTTCGCAATGCTTGACTCATGAGTCTGGCTTGTAAACCCATATGTCTATCTCCCATCTCTCCTTCTATTTCTGCTTTTGGTACGAGTGCTGCAACTGAATCAATAACAATCACATCTACCGCGTTTGATCGTACAAGTGTTTCCATGATTTCAAGCGCTTGTTCTCCAGTATCTGGTTGAGAAATAAATAAATCTTTTACGTTTACACCAATTTTGTCTGCATAATCAGGGTCAAGTGCATGCTCTGCATCGATAAATGCGGCAACACCACCCTTTTTTTGGACTTCTGCGATGATATGCTGGGCTAGTGTGGTTTTACCACTTGATTCTGGTCCGTAGATCTCAATAACACGTCCACGAGGAACTCCACCAACACCAAGGGCAACATCAAGTGATATAGAGCCTGTTGAAACGGCATCTACTTGCATGGCTTTTGCTTCACCAAAGCGCATGATTGAATTATCACCGTATTTTTGTTTAATTTGATCGATAGCAGTTTGTGCCGCTTCCATCTTTGGATCGTTGTTTTTTGGCATATAGTATATAGGTTATGAAGTAGAATCAAGTACTGAACAGGCCACACATCTTGTATCAACTTCTATTTTTGGGTTAAAAAAGAGAGGACACCCCTCTCCCTCAGAACAAATTGTACACGTTGTCCCAAAACCTGTCAAACGATTATTTTAATGAGAAAACCTCGCGTTCTTTGTAGATTACATGGCATATTTGTTCAGTTGTTTTTCCATGTTTATTCTGAGCTTTGATGATCAGTGTGTTGATGCCCGGTGTTAAATTTATGGATTGTGTGAAGACACCTTTTTCATCGTTTTTGATAATCTCATTGTTCACGGTAATCGCTGTTTCAGGATCTGTTTTTCCTGAAATATTTATTTGTTGTTCATAGGTAATTTCTCCATCAGTAGGGGAGACAAGTGTAAGTTCTGGGGGCTGTAAAATATTTTGTATATGTGTACCAAGATAGAGAAACACTAGGCACAGAGCACCGCCGACAAGGAAATATCGAAGCAAATTTGGTAAGTCACTAAAATGTTTTTTTTCACAACCAACTCCTGGATGTTTGTCACAATTTTTTTTGTGTGATAATTCTTCTTGTTTGAATTGTTCCAGAAAAGGAGTAGGGTCAATACCAAGTGCACTTACATATTTTTTGATAAAGTTTTTTTGGTACACTTCTGAAGCTTTTAATTCCTCGAACCTGCATTCTTCTATTGCTTGTAAATGTTTTTTTGGAATTCTTGTTTTCTTTTCTAATTGTCCAAGTGAAAATTCTGCATCTAGTCGTGCTTGTTTCAAACGCAAACAAACCCGTTTACTGGGTATCAGACATTTTTTCTTGAATAGTGCAGACATGTATTTAGATTCAGATTTCCAGATAATTCAGATCTACGGATACGATATCTGTAAATCTGAATTATCTGGAAATCCGTATATTAATTTTTATGCAGGTCTTCTTCCTCTTCCTCTTCTTCTGTATCTTCATCCTCATCTTCTTCGTATTCTTCATCTTCTTCCAATTCATCTTCCTCTTCATACTCTTCTTCATCTTCTTCGTCATCAGCTACATCATCAAATGCATTTAGTTTACCACCTGCGTTCATTGGGTTGCTGACCTCATTTTCTGTCACAAGTATTTCACGTGGCTTTGCGCCTTGTGATGGGCCAATAATTCCTGCCTCTTCCAATTCATCCAAAATTCTTGCGGCACGAGCATAGCCAACTTTGAGCCTACGTTGTAAGAAGGAGGCACTGGCTTTTCCAGCTTTTAGAATGACATCCTTTGCTTCGTCAAACAATGGATCTTGATCATCACTTGCGCCACCAAACATATTTGCCGTACCACTTTTCTGTGTTTCCACAATTGATTCATCGTACTCAGGCTCCTCGTCTCCTTTGAGATAATCGACAACACTCTTTAGTTCTTCCTCTGAAATAAAAGCACCTTGAATACGTACCGGCTTACTTAATTCTGCTGTTTGATAAAGCATGTCTCCACGTCCAAGGAGTTTTTCTGCACCAGGTGAATCGAGAATGGTACGTGAGTCAATAAGACTTGCCACAGAAAACGCAATACGTCCAGGAATGTTTGCTTTCATAAGACCTGTGATAACATCCACACTTGGTCTTTGTGTTGCAACGATCAAATGAATACCAACTGCACGAGCCATTTGTGCGAGACGAATAATACCTGCCTCTACTTCACTTGCGGCGGTTGCCATGAGGTCGGCAAGCTCATCAATTACAAATACAATGTGCGGTATTTTTGTGTCAGGATGTTTGGCATTGTATGAACTAATATCACGAGACCCTACACTTGCGAGTAATTCAAATCTGCGGTCCATTTCTCCAATACACCACTTAAGTGCATTCACTGTTTTTTGTGTGTTGGTGATCACTGGTGTGAGGAGGTGAGGAATACCATTATATAGTGTAAGTTCTACGCGTTTTGGATCTACCATAATCATGCGCAATGTCTCTGCAGTATTTTGGTAGAGTAAACTCATGAGAATAGTATTCACACAAACTGTTTTACCAGATCCAGTTGCACCAGCAATGAGTAGATGAGGCATTTTTGGTAAATCAGCAAACCATGTTTTTCCTGCAACATCTTTTCCAAGTGCCATCATGAGATTGTGGTTTCTACGTTTGAATTCTTTTGTTTCAAGAAGTTCTTTGAAGCTCACGAGAGCTGTCTTTTGGTTTGGTACTTCAATACCAACAAGTGCTTTGCCTGGAATTGGCGCCTCAATACGAATAGGGTGTGCAGCAAGGGCAAGTGCGAGATCGTTTGAAAGAGATGTAATACGTGAGAGCTTCATTCCTTTGTCTGGTTTGAGTGAATATTGTGTGACGGTTGGTCCGACACGCACTTCGCCCATGGTCACGCCAATATTAAATTCAGAAAACGTATCATGAATAATCGAAGCATTTGCTTTTATGTCTCCACTCGTTGGCTTGCCTCGTTTGTCAGACAAAAGTGTTGTCGGTGGAAGATTTTTTATCACTACGTGTTTTGACCATACACCATCATTTGCATGTGCAGTATTTTCTTCGTCCTCGTCATCTTCTGTCTCTTCATCATGATCTTCATGTATGTGTTTTTTTGCAAAACGTGATTTTTTTGGTTGCTCTTCATCTTCATCATCGTCTTCGTATTCTTCCTCATCTTCTTCGTACTCGTCTTCATCCTCATATTCCTCTTCATCTTCTTCATCAAATTTTCCATGAACTTTCATGCGTCCGTTTGGTACAAATAGTTTTTTGATGAGTGCAATGATACCGTGTCCAAACCATCCGAGTGCTGCAAAGAATTTCTTATGAATAAGTACAAATGCAGCAAGTGTGGTATTGAAAATTAAGAAAATTGAAATCACGGTAATACCAATAAGAATTATGTATCCTGCAACAGCACCTAGATATTCTTTCATAGGCCACGCAA
>PKTJ01000018.1 GCA_002869205.1 Candidatus Parcubacteria bacterium
TACGCAGCTATTACTCCACAAAAAGTTATTGAAGCAATCAAAAAACAATTTGGCGTTGTGGTCAAATCGAAACAACTCAAAATAAAAGGACAAATAAAAGAAATCGGAGAATACGACGTGGTCGTACAATTTGATCACGGACTTGAATCCGAACTCCACATTACTGTCTCCTCCGAATAACTAAACCCCTCCATCTCCGGAGGGTTTTTTAATGAGGGTTTTTGTGGTATAATTTTCACGTTATAATTTTTAAATTATCTTTTACACATATGGTCCCAAAGACAAAAAAGAGAAAATTTGTTTTCGTAGTAGGTGGTGTGCTTTCTGGTGTGGGTAAAGGTGTTACTTCTGCGTCACTTGGTGCAATTATGGAAGCCAAAGGTTTTTCTGTAACTGCAATAAAAGTGGACCCATATGTAAATGTGGACGCAGGTACGATGAATCCTGTCGAGCATGGTGAAGTGTTTGTAACAGATGATGGAGATGAGACAGATCAAGATATGGGTAATTATGAGCGTTTTCTTGATGCGGACTTGAATTCTGAAAATTATATGACCACCGGCCGTGTATATCTCAGTGTGATAGAAAACGAGCGTGGTATGAAGTACAAAGGACGATGTGTGCAAGTGGTACCTCATATTCCAGAAGAAATTATTGGAAGAATTAATAATGCTGCAGACAAACACAATGCAGATATTACTATTATCGAGATTGGTGGAACTATTGGTGAGTATGAAAACATTTTGTTTCTCGAAGCTGCGCGCATGATGAAGCTCAAGGATCCAGATAGCGTTGCGGTAATTTTGGTAAGTTATTTGCCAGTGCCGTCACACATAGGTGAGATGAAGACCAAGCCCACACAACATGCATCTCGCACATTGAATCAAACTGGCTTACAAGCTGATATCATTGTGGCTCGTGGACCTATGGAGCTCGATAAACCACGTCGTGAAAAACTTGCAACATTTTGTGGGGTACCAAAAGAGAATTGTATTTCTGCTCCTGACGTACCTTCTATTTATGAAATTCCTATCAAGATGGAGGATCAACAGATTGGTAATAAGGTTTTGAAGGCTCTCAAAATGCGTACACGTAAGACAAACTTGTCTGAATGGAAAGGATTTGTAAAAAAGATTAATAATAGTAAAAAAGAGGTGAAGATTGCAGTGGTAGGAAAGTATTTTGGAACAGGGGACTTCACTTTGGCTGATTCATATATATCAGTTATCGAAGCAATTAAGCATGCGAGTTGGCATCATAACGTGAAGCCGGCTCTTGAGTGGGTGGATTCAGAAGATTTCGAAAAAAGTACTAAGAAGGTCCAAAATCTCAAGAAGTATGATGGTATTATTGTGCCAGGTGGATTTGGTACACGTGGAGTAGAAGGAATTATCAAAGCTATTAAATTCGCGCGTGAAAACAAAGTTCCTTATTTTGGACTCTGCTATGGTATGCAACTCGCAAGTGTAGAATTTGTACGAAATGTTTTGGGTAAGAAAAAGGCTACTACGGTTGAGATGGATGAAAAGACTAGCGAACCAGTGATTCATATTAATCCAAACCAGGCTGCCAATGTAAAAGAAAATAAATATGGCGGTACGATGCGTCTGGGAGCATATGATTGTGCGTTGCGTCGTGATACAAAATCTCAAAAAGCTTATGGCACTGATATGATTTCTGAGCGTCATAGACATCGATATGAGTTTAATAATGAATACAGAGATGCTATTGATAAAGCTGGTTTGCAAGTTGTGGGATTAAACCCTGAGTCAGATCTCGTAGAGATCGTAGAACTCAAAGATCATCCTTTCTTTGTAGGTGTACAGTTTCATCCAGAGTTCAAGTCTCGTCCTATGCGGCCACATCCATTGTTTAGAGATTTCATAGGAGCTGTAGTAAAGAAAAAATAGTAATCAAATATAAAAAATCCGCTGTTCATGCGGATTTTTTGATCTTGAAAAAGAGCTTTTCTCATGCTACAGTAAGATATATGACTACAAAATCGAGTTACAATATATACGATACCACAGCAGAAGCCTGGAAAGGAATGTATCGGGCTATAGAAAGTGCTCAAAAATCTATTTATTGGGAGATTTATATTTTGGTTGATGAGGGTACAGGAATTGATTTTTTTGAACTCCTCAAAAAGAAGGTTGACGAAGGGGTGGTGGTTAAATTGATTGTGGACTATTGGGGGAGTTTTGCCTTGTCCAATAAGAAAGTAGATGAATTAAAGGCGGCAGGTATAGATATTAGATTTTTTAGCCAGTCACGTAATATTTTCAAAGGTCTTCGTCAGTGGTTGACCCGTAGAACACATCGTAAAATTCTGGTTGTTGATGAACATATTGGATTTATTGGCGGAGTAAATGTCAGTAAGTTTTCAAAGGATTGGAAAGATATTCATATCATGATCAAGGGTAAGGTGGTTCATTCGCTTTTGCGTTCTTTTGCAAAGACATATATGCTGTGTGGTGGTAAACGCAAAGAAGTAAAACATTTTTTGAAATATAAATATCGAGTAGAACATAATAATATAGACTTTATATACGACCATTCTGGTAGAAAATTTTCACGAGGTCGTAGGAAATATATAGAAGCGTTGCGCAAGGCACGCGAGCGTGTTATCTTGTTTTCACCATATTACTTACCAGACAGGAAACTCTTAAAAGAAATGTGGCTTGCGCGTAAGCGTGGGGTTAAAATTGATTTACTTATTCCACTTCGTACTGATCTCAAAATTGCCAAGTATACTGCATATGCATTTTTTTCTTTATTTTATAAACGTGGTATAAAGATCCATCTGACCAAGAAGATGATGCATGGCAAAGGTGTAGTAGTGGATGATAAATGGGCTATGATAGGAAGTACCAATATGGAGCCGGCAAGCTTTTATCACAACCAAGAAGCAAATGTGCAACTCAGTGATAGACGTGTAGTAAAGAAATTAAAAAGGATTCTTGAGAGGTGGATAAAGGACTCTACAAAATTTGATAATGAATCATGGAAAAAGAGAGGGAGCTGGCATAAGTTTAAAGAAAAAGTTGCTAGAAAATTATATAAATTTTGGTTTCGGTTTAAATAAAATAAGATCCTGATATTCGGATAATTCAGATTTACGGATAATGTATGAGTGCTTTAGAAAAAAATTCACAGCCGCTTGCACATAGTATGCGTCCACATGATTTCGATGAGTTTGTGGGACAAAAGCATATTGTAGGAGAGGGAAAATTACTTCGTAAACTTGTGGAGCGAGATGAATTATCATCGCTTATTTTTTGGGGACCGCCTGGTGTAGGTAAGACAAGTCTTGCGCATATTATTGCTGAGCATTCCAAGGCTCAGTTTGTTAGCTTGTCGGCTGTGGAGAGTGGTAAGAGAGACTTGATAAAGGCCGTGGGTGAAGCAAGAGGATTGCTTGAGACAAAAGGTGTGAAGACTGTTTTGTTTATAGACGAAATTCATCGTTGGAATAAGGCACAGCAAGATACATTGTTGCCATATGTAGAGAGGGGGACGGTCGTTCTTATTGGCGCTACAACAGAAAATCCTTCTTTTGAAATTATTGGTCCGCTTCTTTCTCGGTCTCGTGTATTTATTTTGAAATCACTTGAAAGTGAAGATATTATAGAATTAATTAATGCGGTTTTAAAAAACAAGGAACGTGGTTTGGGGAAGTTTAAAATTAAGATTGAGGAGGAGGTAAAAGATTTGCTTGCTGAACTAGCAGGAGGAGATGCCAGGACAGCGCTTAATGGTCTTGATCTTGCTGTGAGGGGTAGAAAGGGAAATAGAAAAA
>PKTJ01000003.1 GCA_002869205.1 Candidatus Parcubacteria bacterium
CAACTAGAAGATTGTGAAAAACAAGTTCCGAGTGAACTTATACGCGGGGTAATAGAATCAAAATATCAGGAATATTTGGAAAATGAACATCCAGATTATAGAGATAGGTTGCAAGATCTTGAACAGCTTGCGGTATATGCAGAGCGTTATATGTCGCTTGAAGATCCGGTCGAAGCGGTAAGCAAATTTTTGGCAGAAGCAACACTTCAGGAAGGGTACAATGCAAAACAAGCACAAGAAAATGTAGGAAATGACGAGAAAATAATACTTTCTACTGTTCATCAAGCCAAAGGGCTTGAATGGTCAGCCGTATTTGTACTCAATGTCTCGGCAGGACAGTTTCCTAATGATCGTGCGTCGCATGGAGACGAGTTAGAAGAAGAGCGCCGACTTTTTTATGTTGCAATTACACGTGCAAAAAAATATCTCTATCTTACGTATCCACTTGTTTCAAATGCACGAAGTTTGCTCCAGGGACCAAGTCAATTTATAGAAGAGATTGATGTGGATCTCGTGCATAAACATTCTTCTTCTGGAGATAGTAATGTATTTTATGATCCATCTGATGATGAGGATGACATATCATATGAGCCGCTTGATGATAATAAGCCCGTGAGGAGCTTTCTCAAGAGTATTGATGAGCTGTAGTTAAGTTGACTAGTTTGCTAGTTGGCAAGTTGTAAATTATGTGGAATTACACTTACAGGAGTGTTCTGAGATAGGTATACAAGTTATAGGTTCAGTGTTTGTCATTCTCTTTGTGCTATAGTAGTATATACTATTTACCACTAGCTGACTTATTAACTTACCAACTAGACAACTATTAGTATACATTGACTAATTCTCAAAAATATAGTATACTCTCGCCAAATTACACTTAAATTTAATATATATGGAATTTACTGGACTCAAAGAGAAAACACTTGTCATCATCAAACCCGATGCAATTCAGCGTGGACTTGTTGGTACTATTACTCAGAGATTTGAAAACAAAGGTTTGAAGCTTGCGGGTATGAAAATGATGAGACTCGGTGATGAGATTTTGAAAGAACACTATGCTCATATCGCAGACAAACCATTTTTTCCTGGTGTTTCAAGCTTCATGCAAAGTACCCCAGTACTTGTCATGTGTTGGGAAGGTCTTGATGTGGTAGAAACCGTTCGTCGTATTACTGGCATTACCAAGGCACGTGAAGCAGAGGCAGGATCTATTCGAGGTGACTTCGCAATGAGTGTTGCGTGTAATGTAATTCATGCTTCAGACAGTGTTGATACAGCAAAATCAGAAGTTTCACGATTTTTTGCAGATGAAGACATCCATGATTATGACAAGACTGAATATATGCACGTGTATATTGAAGAAGAAAGAGAATAAAAGTGAGAAAAAACATTTTTTAGACAAAACCTGTGAATTATTTCACAGGTTTTATTTTTGATAGTCTCGTGTTATTATATGAGAGATATTCAGTAATATATAACAGTATGTCAGAGATACGTGGTGGAGATCCTCGGCAAAGAGATTTGTTTCCTGCAGGTGAAGTGGAGCCACAAAGAGAACAAGAGCCGACCGAAGTAGTTCGTTTGCAAATTTTACGTGCCAAAAGTATTGGTGAAATAAAAAAGAATCTTGAGTCTGGTGCAAAACCAGAGGATTTGTTTTTTGTGAATAGTGTATGGATCGAAAAACAACAAAAGAGTGAGGCTCCTGGGCGTGTGATGCAGATTGGTGGGAAACGATCGGGGGATGAAAGTCTGGAACAGACAGCAGTACGAGAGATGCTTGAGGAGACTCACCTAAGGCCAACAAACATAGAGAAAATAGACCAAGATCAGGAATATACATTTAGGCATAGTAAACGTGGCGATGTGACTAATAAAGTTGCGTATTTCGAGGCACGTGTCTTGCCAAGTGATCGTGTTACTCAGCTTAATCCACAAGAAGATAAAATAGGTTTGTTTCATAAGCTGGATTTGTCAGAGGTGGGTAAACTATTTGGTATAAAGGAAGACGTAGACATTGGCGAAGGTGGTGATGAATTAAATTTGATTGAACACTTGCAGTGGAATTTAAATCCCGAAGATGGTCCTATGCGTGTTGAGGTTGATGGAGATGAGGTGTTGAACACTCAAATTGAGCTTGTTCATAGTATGCAACAATCAGAAGTGTTGCAAAAGATAAGTATATTACATGAATTGATTGATCTTACGGAAGATGAAATGGATGATGAAGAATATAAAAGAATAGAAATAGAATTAAGAGATTTAGAAAGAGCAGTTTCTTATGCTTCTCACAAAAGAGATGATGATGTAAGAATTTCTCACAGGGATATTATGGCTGAGGTGCAAGAATTGTATCGTTCTTTTGTTGTCCAACATGATATTTCTGGAGAAGATGTGCTTGGTGCTGCAGACACAGTTAATCTCAGAGAAGAAATGTATTATGGAGGTGCATCTGCGGCTGAAAAGTATTTGCGTTTTATGGTTACATTATTTAATTCTCCAGAATGGACAAAGGAAGAGTTTGATCTAGTCAGTATGGATTCAGATGTGAGAGAATTATTGGTTTATGTAGAGAATTTGTTTAATAGACTATACAAACTATTAACTCCAGAAGATCGTGCTAAAATTAAAAAACAAGAGGGACATGTTGTTGATATTGGGAATGGTCTAGATATCATTCACATATTACAATCATATGATGATCCTGAAATGGAACAGAAAATTGAAGAAATTTTTGTCGATGCATTTGAGGTGGAACAAAGAAGTGCGTCTGAACTTTCACAAGAGGTAAATACGTTTGTTTCTGGACTTGCAGAAAAGTCATCGGTTTTGGCAGGAGATAAATATCCTGTTCATTTGATAGACCAGCTTGATGGTGTAAAAGATGCTTCAGTTGCTCAATTGTTAGAGTATGCGGTCATGCCACAGTCTGATGTAAAAGAAGATATTCCATGGAGAAAAAAAATTGAGGAAAAAGCAAGGAGTATGGACGTAGGGGTCGATAGTCAGGACGCGTCTCTTGGTGTTGAAGAATCAGTACGCCAAGATTCAAAAGAATTGATTTTTGAAGCACGACGCAAATTGGTCTTGATGAAATTATTTGATGATGCGTTTGAATATTATGATCAAGTAATAGAAAACCATAAGGTGGGTGAAGCAGATATATTGTGGAGTGATATCGTGAGTGCTGAGACTCGAAAAATATTTCAGGTATTTAATAGAGACGACGAAGACGCTGTGTTTCGTGATTCTGTCATGGGGTTGTCTAGGTCTCAAGACGATAGCGCGGTTCTTACCGAAGCGCATCTGTTCAAAGATGAAGATGGTTCACCACAAGCTCTTGCGTTTGAAAGTAAAAGGACAAAAACAATTCAATCACTAGTACGTAAATTTTTGATTCGAGGAATGGAGGATTTTTCTGATATACAAGATATACATGGTCGTGCATATGCATTGCAGCCAATATTTGAAAAAGAAGACAGTGTGTCTATGTTTAATCCAAAAGAGTACCATGATGACGAAAACCAGGTAGATGAAAAGTTTAAGGATGAAAATGGTACATATAGAGAGTATCCAATTGTGAGAAATATGATTGAGAGATTAAATTCACAAGAGGGCGTGAGGGTGTTTAGATACAGACCAACTAATATTGAAGGTAAAGTCGATAGTGTGGGTCCTGGCGGCGGAGGTGAAGTGCGTTACGCAAAGTTTTATGTAGAATATATTGACGAGGAAGGTGTCACGAGTCATGAAGAAATACAAGTGTTTACTCCGGATGAAAATTGGGTTGAGACACAGGGGGAAAAAGGTCATAGTGGTAAATGGCATAAAGAACAAAAAGAATACGATGATAATAGATATGAAATTCAGCGTCTTTCCGACACAAAGGGTTTACGTTCGTTTATTGAACTCATGTGGGCAGCACAGATATACGGTGATCTCGTACATACTATGTATAGCAAAGAGCATGGTAAGTGGTCAGGACAAGACACTTAGTTTTGTGGATAACTCTCTTGACCATGTTCCAGCGCGCTGATACTATACTAAATAGGTAATAAATACTATGAATAACGCAATGAAACAATTTATCTTCTCTATTGAAAACCTCCGTATGCGTTGGGATCTTTTGGTGCGCTTTTATGTGCCAATGTACGGGGTGGTTTACTCGAGAGAAAGATGTGATTGCGATTAGATCTAAAACACGAGTAGTCTATACCCCGTCCCAAAAGGCGGGGTTTTTATTTGGTGATTAGATATGTGGAATGAGTGAATTTCTTTATCTAATCAGCAAATCTGATTTGAACATTGTTCTTTCAAAGGAGAATATTAGGCAGTGTGTGTTGGGGTAGGTTGTGTGAAAATGATTACTCATTTTTATGCCACCTACCCCGCCGTCAGAGGGTAGGCTTTTTTCCTCGAAAGAGGAAATCTTGGAGGACCTTACCATGACGCATGTCGAACACCCTCAGACCGCCCAGACGTCGCAGACCGGTGAAACCAGTAGCTCAAACCCTCTGAGAGGGTTGTCGATCGAAGAGATCCATCATCGTGCGCTACAGACTGGCGACGCGGATCTTCTCGAGAGAGTCGAAGAGTCCTACCGGCTCCGAGGCTACTGCTCCTGAAGGGTACTTCTGGCCTTTTGGTCAGGGCGAAGAGGGTTGTTCACTTTGTAGTTATCTGTTCACGCACTGCCCCCTCGCCATTATTCATTTGTAAAAGTGAAAAGTGGTGAGGGTTCAAATAGTAACTAGGGTTTTGTTTTCTCCCGAAAAGGGAGAAGGGAAGAGTGTTACGAGATGTCGAAGGTTACGCGTACGGTGTTGTTTTTTGAGTTGGCTGATAAGACCGCAGTCGTGAGAGCCTATCACGGCACGCAGGTCGTCTCGCAGAGCGAGTCAGTCAGCGACTGTTCGCAGATCGATGCTGCGATACAGTCCATCGAACTCACCAGAGAAGAACGCTGTGCGTTGCATTGGGCGACGGAGGGGTGGACCGCTGACTTCAGGGTCTGTACCGCCGTCTGGCTCGAAGAGGGGCAGATGCGCGCGTGTTCTTTCCGACTTATGCCGGGTATTGGCGGTCACTGTGGTCGACTCGAACTCGACGGTGAAGTCATGGGGCGAGGGAAGCGACCTATTCTGACGAAGAACGATGTGTTTTTCGATCTCGTCGAGCTCGCTTCTCGCACAGAGGCTCACCGTCTTATCGTGGAGCATGCTGGCGAGGCGCTCGACAACGTGAACCGGTTCCCTGTCTCTGCGTGAACCTTTTTCTTTTTGAACGTTCCGGCCCCGGGCTTAGGAGACCCGGGGTTGAGTACTGCTCATCGATATGGCATACTTGTTTTATTAGTATGTTTTATTATTTAAATATAATTATATGAATAGAAATGGTGAGAGGATTAGAGAGGGTATTTCTGTAGAAGATTCAGGTAAAGAAGAATTGTCTGCAGAAGAATCAGTCAATATTTATAGAAAGTTATACAAATATTTGGAAGCCACTCTAAAGACATTGGAAGAAAAAGACAAAGGACGTGCAAATGAATTACAAGAACATTTAGGTAAATATAAGGCAGAGTTTATCGCGTTTATGGTAAGAGGTGAAGGTGACTATAAACAGAGAAAAGTTCAAACCAGAGAATTGTTTGAAAGACTTTTAAGCGATGAAAAATTTACAGAATTTTTACCAAAAGTTCCTCAGGCTATGGTAGATGAACTTCACAGTATCGAGTAGATATATACACATAATTTGACGATTCAAAAAAAACGTTTTATACTAATAATGATCCTGCTATTTACGCCGGCAGTACCTATACTATTCGACAATCATACTACAACGGAAAGTCAATATTTGTATCGCCTGTGGGCGCTACGTGAGACCATCCACCTAGATTTCTAGGAGTAGTATATAAGTGCTCGCCGTCGTCAGGATCAATAAAAAATCTCTTGTAAAAAGAGTTTTTTTATTTTATTATATATCTATTGTAATTTATTCATAACTAATATATGTCTATGCGGAAAATATTTTTTTTAATTTTTGGTTTGGTGATCGTGGGTGCGGGTTGTTCATCTGCGCAAGTAGAAGATTCACAGGGAGAAGATACTACGGGTGTTGCAGATCCTGCAGTTGTGTATTGTGAAGAACAGGGGGGAGAGATTAAGATCGCAGAAAATGAAGAGGAGTCAACTTCGTATTGTGTATTTCCTGACGGAGGAGTATGTGAAGAATGGGCTTACTACAATGGTGAGTGTGATCCGCAGGAGAAGTCAGTTGTCGGTAATATGCAACTCACGAGCACTGTGTTTGAAAACGAAGGGGCTATACCTACTAAATACAGTTGCGATGGATCAGACATAAATCCATCTCTAACTATTTCTGGTGTGACAAAAGATGCGAAGAGTCTTGCTCTTGTAGTTGATGATCCAGATGCACCAGGCGGAACATGGGTTCATTGGCTTGTGTGGAATATTGACCCTTCTACAACAGAAATTTCCGAAAATTCAATTCCTACAAATGCATTGCAAGGTTTGAATAGTTCTGGAATGACGAGATACGAAGGTATGTGCCCGCCATCTGGAACACATAGGTATTATTTTAAACTATATGCACTTGATACAGAATTAAGTGTATCAAATGGTTCGTCAGCAGCAGATCTTGAAAAAGCAATGGAAGGTCATGTGTTGGAAGAAGTAGAGCTCATGGGTACCTATAGTTATTAGAGGTATAAGACAAATAAAAAACCGCTCCGATGTTACGTCGGAGCGGTTTTGGTTTTTTTAAGCAGTCATCTTTGCAATCTTCTTGGCAATAGTTCGTCTGCACTTAGTACATACGAGTTTATCATCAAGTTTTTGGAGATTAGGCTTTTGACGGCGAAGTGTTTTTACTTTTGAATGGCTTCGGTTTGCTGCTTTTTGAGCACCTTTAGCACATATATCACATTTTGGCATATCATTGTTGTTAATTGGATGTTTTAGCTTGTTATCTAACGTCCGATAGTGTACAATATTTATATTATTTTGTCAAGAATAGGCTCATATATACATTATACTATGGAATTTATCTCGTTTATATTCTTTCTCATCGTCATCATTCCTTCGGCTATTATGCATGAATATGCTCATGGATGGATGGCAGATCAGCTGGGAGATCCTACCGCTCGCTATGCAGGGAGACTCACGCTTGATCCAAAGGCTCATGTAGATAAGTTTGGAACTATTTTACTTCCTCTTTTTATGCTTTTGTGGGGGCTTGTGACAGGGAGTTATTTTCTTTTTGCCTATGCCAAGCCAGTGCCCTACAATCCATATAACTTGAAAAATCAAAAATGGGGGCCGGCACTCGTGGCAATTGCAGGTCCGGCATCCAATATCGTTATTGCTATTGTTTTTGGTACGTTAGTGAGATTTATGCCTGTAACATCTCAATTTATGGCAAATCTCATCGGATTGCTCTATGTGGTGGTGTATGCAAATGTGCTTTTGGCAGTCTTTAATATGGTTCCTATTCCACCACTTGATGGGTCAAAGGTGTTGTATGCAGTATTGCCTGATTCTATGTGGCAGGTCAAGAAGTTTTTAGAACAATACAGTATCTTTGTACTCATGTTTTTCATATTCTTCTTATTCCAATATATTTCTCCAATTATGGTATATCTTACCAATTTGTTTACGGGGAATATAGGGTTTTTCTAGTGCTCTTGACACAATTCACAAAATAATATATAGTATTGGCGCTCTCAGGTGAGAGCCCTAAACGTAGTATTTCCACCTTTTGGTGGAGAGAAGATGTTCCTCATTTATGAGGACAGACGTTGAAAAGTACTGAAGTTCAGATATTTCTCACGTCCTTCTCAGGACGTTTTTTAATTTAAAAAGCTCATCCAAATCTATTTTTGGAAGAGCATCGTAAGCATATTTTCATTTATGCCAACAATGAATCAGATATTGCGAAAAGGTAGAAAGAGTAAGAAGACAAAGTCTGCCTCTCCTGCAATGCAATTCACGTATGACAGTCTCCACAGAAAGAAGACTGAACTACGTCGCGGAGCACCATTCAAACGTGGTGTATGTACAAAGGTGTATACCGCTACTCCTCGTAAACCGAACTCGGCTTTACGTAAGGTTGCAAAAGTCCGTCTTTCAAATGGACAAGAAGTAATCGCGTACATTCCAGGTGAAGGACATAATCTACAAGAACACTCAATCGTTCTTATTCGCGGTGGTCGTGTAAAAGACGTCGCTGGTTGTAGATACCATATTGTACGCGGTGTGTACGATACACAAGGTGTGGAAGGTCGTAAGAGAAGTCGCTCTATTTACGGAACCAAGAAGCCAAAAAATTAATTTAACTAAAAGAATTATTTATGCCTAGAGGAAAACGAGCACCAAAGCGCGTTATTACTCCAGATCCAGTATACAAGAGTGAACTTCTTACTAAGTTTATTAATTTTGTAATGTTGGATGGAAAAAAATCAACTGCGCAACGAGCAGTGTATGGTGCACTTGAAATACTTGCAGAAAAGAAAAAAGGTGACGCATTAAAAACATTTGAAGCTGCGATTGAGGCAGTACGTCCACAAGTGGAAGTACGTTCTCGTCGTGTTGGTGGTGCTAATTATCAAGTACCAATGCCAGTTTCAGGCTATAGACAAAACACACTTGCTTTTCGTTGGATTATTGCAGCGACAAGAGCACGTAAGGGTAACTCTATGAAAGAAAAACTTTCATCAGAACTCCTTGATATTCTTGAAGGTGTTGGTGGGTCTATAAAGAAAAAAGAAGACGTACATCGCATGGCAGATGCTAATAAAGCGTTTGCTCACTTTGCACGTTTTAGACGATAAATGGGATACTGATTTCCAGATAATTCAGATTTGCGGATACATCCGGATACATCTGTAGATCTGGATTATCCGTATATCAGGATATCAAATATTTATCTAACTTTTTTATTAAATATAATCATATGGGAAGAGATTATTCTCTCGACAAGATCCGCAATATCGGTATCATGGCTCACATCGATGCTGGTAAGACAACTGTCACTGAGCGTATCTTGTTTTATACCGGTAAAAAGCACAAGATCGGTGAAACACATGATGGTGCTGCTGACATGGACTGGATGGACCAGGAAAAAGAACGTGGTATTACTATCACATCAGCTGCTACAACATGTTTTTGGAAAGATCATCGTATCAATATTATTGATACTCCAGGACACGTAGACTTTACCGTAGAGGTAGAACGTTCATTACGTGTACTCGATGGTGCTGTTGCTGTATTTGATGGTTCACAAGGTGTAGAACCACAATCGGAAACAGTATGGAGACAGGCTGATAAATATCGTGTACCTCGAATTTGTTTTGTAAACAAGATGGACAAGATGGGTGCCGACTTTTATATGAGTCTCGACTCTATCAAAAAACGTCTTTCAGACAATGCTGTTGCTATCCAACTTCCTATCGGAGCAGAAGGTGACTTCTCAGGTATTGTAGATATCATCACACGTAAAGCGTATAAGTTTGAAGGCGAACACGGTATTGATGTTGTTGAGATTGATGTTCCAGAAGATTTGAAAGAAAAAATGGAAGAATATCGCGGTCAGCTCCTTGAAAAAGTTGCTGAAAGCAGTGACGATCTCATGAATAAATATCTCGAGGGCGGTGAAATCACCGAAGCAGAGATTGATGAAGGTATTCGCGTGCTTGTTCTCAAAGATGAAATTTATCCAGTCATGTGTGGTACTGCTCTCCAAGATATTGGTGTACAGCCAGTACTCGACAAAGTGATTGTGTATCTTCCTTCACCAATGGACGTACCGATGTTAGAAGGTATTGATCCTGATGATGAAGAAAAGAAGATCGAGGTAAAAGCAAGCGATGACGAACCATTTACTGCTCTTGCATTTAAGATCGCCACAGATCCGTTTGTAGGGAAACTTGCATTTTTCCGTGTCTATTCTGGATCAGTAAAATCAGGTAGTTATATTTTAAATGTAAGTACGGGAAAGAAAGAGCGTATTGGTCGTATTGTTCGACTTCATGCAAATTCTCGCGAAGAAGTAGACGAAGTGTTTGCAGGTGAGATTGCTGCAGGTATTGGACTCAAAGCAACTACAACGGGTAATACCTTGTGTGCTGAGAATCGTCCAGTTGTTCTCGAACAAATGACATTCCCAGAACCAGTGATCTCTGTTGCTATTGAACCAAATACCAAACAAGACGCTGAAAAGATGAGTCTTGCACTCCAAAAACTTGCAGAAGAAGACCCAACTTTCCGTGTTCATACTGATGAAGAAACACTTCAAACCATTATTTCTGGTATGGGTGAGCTTCATCTCGATATTATTGTTGATCGTATGAAACGTGAGTTTGCAGTGGAAGCACAAGTTGGTGCGCCTCAAGTTGCTTACAAAGAAACAATTCGCCAATCAGCTGAAGCTGAAGGTAAATATGTTAAGCAGTCTGGTGGTCGTGGTCAGTTTGGTCATTGTTGGCTCAAGCTCGAACCAATGGAACAAGGTGCTGGATTTGAGTTTATTGATGAGATTAAAGGTGGTGTTATTCCAAAAGAATACATTCCTGCTATTCAAAAAGGTGTAAAAGAAACCATGGACAAAGGTGTGGTTGCTGGATTCCCTGTGCAGGATGTTAAAGTCACTGTATATGATGGTTCATACCATGAAGTTGATTCTTCTGAAGTTGCGTTTAAAATGTCAGGAAGTATGGCATTTACTGCAGCAGCAAAGAAAGGAAATGCTGTCGTACTTGAGCCTATCATGAAGGTGGAAGTAGTAACACCAGAAGATTACATGGGTGATGTGATTGGTGACCTGAGCTCTAAACGTGGTCAAGTCGAAGAAATGACTGATCGTGGAACATCAAAGGTTGTTCGTGCTATGGTGCCTCTCTCAAGCATGTTTGGCTATGCTACAAGTCTTCGTAGTATGACACAAGGTCGTGCGACATATGCTATGGAATTCGAAAAGTATGCTGAATGTCCAAAAAATGTTGAGCAAGAGATCATTGACGGAAAGAAATAAGTAGAGACGATATTGATAAAACCACCCCGCATAGGGGTGGTTTTTTAATTATTAATCAACAGTTTCACCCTTTTTTCTTATTGATAAAAATGGTATAATGTGATCAACACAACAAGTCACATACATCATAAACTAAATATGGTTTTTGTGTTTTTATGAAGAAAATAGTGCCCCAATTATTTAGAAATAGTTTTGCATACAAGGCAATCATTGTTGTCTGTCTTTCATTATGGATTTCACTGGGGACATTTTTTGCGGTGAATTTTTTATCCGCGTTTTCGTGGAGTGGAAGTATTATAGAGGATGGCGCGCGTGAGTATAATAGTACTGATTACGATGTTGGTACCGGTATATCCAATGTGTTGTATGGGTATGGTACAGGTAATGGTCTTATGTATTTTTCATATTTGAATAATACACTTGGAGCAGTACATTTTACATATTACAACATGGCACCAAGTGCCTATGTACTTTCATCATCTGAGCTTGTAGAAGATCAAAATTCCTCATCCGGTCGTTCAGGGACAAGCATAGCTTTGAGTGGCACCACTCCGGTAATCGCGTTTGAAGGAGATTTTAATGCAGGTACTGGAACAAGTACACTTTTTTATGCAATACGAAATGGGTCTGGGTCTGGTAATGCAGACGACACAGATTGGAATTATTATAGTATTACTGATGCATACAAGGTGAGAGATGTAAAATTAGCTATCACTGGTTCTACCTACAGCATTACCTTTTATGATGTAGGTGCGGGCGCAGCAATGTATACGACCTGTAATACTACATGTAGTGACTCAGGTAATTGGTCTGTAGAAGTGGTAGATAATTCTGCTGCTCTCGTAGGTCTATATCCATCTATTGCATTTACGAGTAGCTCAGTTCCCGTTATTTCATATGTTGATTCTACTAATGCTGATGTAAAATATGCAATACGAGATGGTGGTGGCAATGGGAATGATTGTACTGACACTGACTGGAGTTGTTATGTGATAGACGAAGGCAATGGAAACTACCATGGTACGAGTATTGCGGTAAACAACGCTGACAATGTTGGTATCTTATATCTAGATTCTTCTCGATTTTTAAGATATGCATATGACGACGGGGGAAATAGCGGTTGTACGGGAGATGAGACAGGCACTTTTACGTGTGAATCAGTGTCTGCGGCACAAAGTCAATATCCAACTTTAAAATTTAATTACAATAAACCAACAATTTCTTGGTATGATGTCGGTGGCGCAGATCTGAAATATAGCGCTAAGTACAACGGGACCTGGAATACGGAAACTCCGGTTTCGACCAATGATGTTGGTTCTTGGTCATACTTGAGTGTATACGAATCAAATGTCGGTATTGGTTATTATGATGCAACAGATGGTGAAGCTATGTTTTATCGTTCATTTGTTAATTTTGGAAGACCAGTGGGATCTTTTAATTCTGCCGTGCAACGTACGGACGGTAGTGGTATCGTAGACATTAGTGCCGAAATGGATGATCCAGAAGATGATGACCAGGTTCGTTTTATGATCGAATATGGTTCAGGTGTTTGTGGGTCAACTGACCTTACACTTGATGAGACAGATTCAAATACGACTGCAGACGTGGGAGATCCAAAGATTGAGAATGATAATGATTATGAGGTTGGTAATTCCAGTGGTTGGATTTTAACTTCTGGCGGTACCAATACTATTGATTTTGATTGGTTTTCTAAAATTGATGAAGAGGCTGCTGATGGAATTTATTGTGTAAGAATGACAACATATGATGGTAATGATGAAATGACAGGTCCGGGCTCAGAAGTTTATACTCCTCCGAGTGTTAGTTTAACTCTTGATAATGTAGATCCTACTGTACCTGACACACTTACCGTAAATACAACATCTACAGACTCTGTAGTATTTAACCTTACAACGTCTACCGATACAAATTTTGCTGAATACGTTATTTATTATGCGACATCTACTCCGGTAACAACGTCTAGTCTTTCGCTGACTTCTTCTACATTCTCATATTTTGCATCGAGTACGTGGGAAGGTAACACGACAACAAGTTTATCCGGACTTACTACCAATACGCTGTATTATACAAATTTGTGGGTGTATGATGACTATGGAAATACGACATCTTCAGCATCTGAGCTTTCGTTTTATACACTTACCCCAAATCCTACCAATGTTGCAACGACATCTGTTGCTCAGACTTCCGCTAATTTTTCAGTTGATTCATTTACCAATGATAGTGTGGGTAGTTCTGGATATTATTTTGATCTTACTGTGACTGCTGGTGGTGCGGCAGTTTCAAATTCTGGATGGATAACTTCAAACACATGGAGTGCTTCTGGTCTGACAGCAGATACAGGATATACTATTGCAGTGAATTATCGTAATGGTGATGGTGTGCTTGCCACCACTTCAACACTTGCGTTTACAACTTCAGCAGGGGCTGAGGAAGAAGATCCAGCACCTACAGGTGGTGGAGGTGGTGGAAGTAGGATTCCCACTGGGACAATGACTATTAATAATGATAGTGTTTATACAAATTCACAAGATGTCACATTGTATTTTAGTGATGTAGATGCCAACGAATATATGGCTTCTCTTGAGAGTGATTTTGGAGATCCAAATTTAATTTTTTCTCCGGTAGTAGATATGGTGCCTTATTCGTTGTCAGAAGGTGATGGTGAAAAATTTGTATATGTGAGATTCAAGAATCAGCATGGCATGTTTACAGCAGATGATTCAATTATTCTTGACACGATTGCCCCAGATGTCCCTACTATAGGTTTGGTAGATACTGGTGTTGAAGATGGGAAGCTGGTGAGACGTCCTTCTGTATCTGGAACTGCTGAACCAAATGGCCAAGTGATTATTACAAAGGTGAGAGAGGGTGAACAAGCCTCCGCTAGTCTTTGGGTAGCAGCAGCAACAACTCATTACGCGTCCATTGATGAGAACGGGGATTGGTCATTTTCATTTGAATCATTTTTAGATCAAGGTACCTACAGTTTGCTCGTGAGAGCCGAGGATAGTGCAGGAAATGTAAGTGAATCAGCACCTGCAGTAAAACTTATTATTGAAGGAGAAGATCCACCAGAAGAAGACCCTCCTCCTACAGAAGATGATCCCGAAGATGACCCACCAGAAGAGGATCCTGGTGATGAAGATCCGCCAGGGGAGGACGACCCAGGACAAGATCCTCCACCAGGTGAAGATAATCCTGGAGGGGATCAACCGCAAGACCCAACTGAACCGTCGGGTGGTACAAATGAAACAGAAGATGTGAACGAAAATCCTGCTGTAGAAACACCAGTAGATCAGCCTGTGGTCGAAACACCAGTAGACGAGATAGACACGCCTGAAATTGTCAGTGAACAAGTGGTCGAGACGGTGGCAGATATCAAAGAAATGGTAACAGGTATTATTGATAATGAGCAGGTAGAAGAAATAAATGAGAAAGTGGCAGTGCCTGTGCTCGCAACTGTCGCAGTTGCCAATGTTGCAACCGCAGGTTTTGGTGCAGCCCAAGCTATTGCATTTACACGTAGTTTCTTTGGTCAGATACTTTTGGTATTTCGTAGAAAGAAAAGAAAAAAATGGGGTGTTGTATATAATGGATATACCAAACGACCGATCGATCTGGCAACAGTCCGTCTTGTTGATGCTGCTACGGGTAAGGTCATTCAATCTCAAGTTACTGACAGCCAAGGAAGATATTTTTTTAGCGCAGTGTCGGGTGAGTATCGTCTCGAAATAAGCAAAGAAGGTTTTGAAGGTTTTTGTGACCACCTTAGAGATGTGGATGAGGATTCACGTTATGCACATTTGTATCATGGTGAAAACTTCACTATTTCTGATGAAGAAAATGATATTAATTATAATATTCCATTTGAGCCTGCAGGACTTGATAAGCCAACTATTCAAATTATCAGAGACAAGGTGAAAGCATCAATTCGTTTTTCCATAAGTATTATTGGTCTTGTTGCGAGTGTCATATCATTTGTCATTAGTCCTGCGTGGTGGATTGCCCTGCTTATTTGTGTGCATATTTTCTTTTATTTACTTTTCTATCTATTTGGACACAAGAAATTACCTGGAGCATTTGGTAAAATCATCTCAAACAAGAGTAACAAATCTCTGGGAAAAGTAGTAGTGCGTGTATTTGACACGGCATATAATAAACTCATAGACACGGCAGTGAGTGATAGGAAAGGAAGATACGCCATATTGCTTGGACCAAGTATGTACTATGCTACATATGAAAAACCAAAATACAAATCAAAGAAAAGTCTAGACTTAGATTTTACGAGTGAACACACACAGGGTCAGGGAGGTATACTTACAAGAGATGAGTCACTGGATCCATTAGGGAAGGTAGATGATGAAACATCATAGACCTTGACAATACGCGTAAAATCGATAATGATAAAGGTCATTATTATATATAATATGAAATTCAACGTACTCACAATTTTTCCATCTATGATTGACTCGTATGCTAACGAGTCAATTTTGGCTCGTGGCCAAAAAGCTGGTGCTATCGAGATTACGACAGTTAATCCACGTGATTTTACTGAGGACAAGCATAAGCAGGTTGATGATACACCATATGGCGGTGGCCCTGGAATGGTAATGAAGCCAGAGCCAATTTACAAAGCACTCAAATCAATCGACGCCATTCCTTTTGGAAAGGTAGATGGTCTTACAAAAATAAAAAAAGTTTTCAATGGAAGTCTCACACGCAAGAAAAGGACAATCATACTTTCTCCGCGTGGGAGACAGTTTGATCAACGTGTTGTAGAAGAATGGAGTAATTTGGATGAAATTACATTTGTGTGTGGCAGATATGAAGGAGTAGATCAACGTGTAGTGGATCGTATGGTAGATGAGGAGGTTTCAATAGGTCCTTATGTTCTTGCAGGTGGAGAGCTTGGTGCCTTGACGATGATTGAAGCAGTCTCTCGTCTTGTCCCAGGAGTATTGGGGAATGCCGAATCACTTGAAGAGGAAACATTTTCACTCGAAGGCGATGAATATCCTCAATATACGAAACCTGCGGATTTCAAAGGTTGGAAAGTTCCTGATATCCTCCTTTCGGGAGATCACGCACGGATAAAAAAGTGGAGAGAAGACGAATCAAAGAAGTCATAGATATGCATAAAAAAGTTATTATAAAAATTGGGACAAGCGTCATTACCAAAGAAAATGGCGAACTTGATATTGCAGCGATAAAACAAATTGTAGAACAAGTTTCATGGTTGAGAAAAAAGAATATTGATGTGATATTAGTTTCTTCTGGAGCTATGGGTGCTGGTAGAGGTGTTATCTCGCTTGGCAAAAAAAGCAATGACGTGACAAAGCGTCAGGTACTCGCAGCCGTAGGACAAGTCAGTCTTATGAAAACGTATCAAAAATTATTTGATGCGTTTGGTCTTGTCTGCGCACAAGTGCTTGCGTCAAAAGATGATTTTCGTGATCGACAACATTTTTTGAACATGAAAAATTGTTTTGAAGGGCTTTTAGATAACAAAGTAATTCCTATAGTAAACGAGAATGATGTTGTCTCAGTCACCGAACTCATGTTTACTGACAATGATGAGCTTGCGGGTCTCGTTGCTGGTATGATGGATGTAGATGTAGTCATGTTGCTGAGTACGGTAGGTGGAGTTATTGATGGAGATGGCGATGTGATTGCACAGTTTGACCCAGGTGACACACGGTGGCGAGATGTTATTTCTTCTCACAAGTCATCATTTGGTCGTGGTGGTATGTTGACCAAGTGTAAGATGGCACAAAAGTTGTCAGCAATAGGAATTACAACTCATATTTTGGATGGAAGACAAAAAGGCTCTGTTGTGGATGCTATGAAAAATCGTGACATAGGTACGACATTTGTCGCACAAAAGCGCAGTTTGTCTGCAGTAAAAAAATGGATTGCATATTCAGATGGGTATGAAAAAGGTGTCGTGCATATCAATGAGTGTGCCGATCCAGTATTGCGTGACAAACAAAAGGCACGTAGTCTATTACCAGTCGGTGTAACAAAAATTGATGGCTATTTTGAAAAAGGTGATGTTGTGAAGATAAAAAATCACAAAAATAAAACCATAGGATTTGGTAAAGTAGAATATGGATCGAGTGTAGCCTATTCATATATAGGTCAAAAAGGCAGAAAACCATTGGTACATTATGATTATTTATATTTAGTATAAATATATATGAAAGTTGGTATTATTGGATTTGGAAATATTGGACATATATTATATGAACGTCTTGTGGATGCAGTATCGCAAGATGACGTGTTTGTGTATGACAAAAATAAAGAAAAGATTCCATCAAACGGAATTATTAAACACGTTGACGACGTGAATGATCTAGTACGCAAGGTAGATGTTGTTTTGTTCGCAGTAAAACCACAAAGTTTGGAAACATTATGTGAGACTATTTCAGAAGATGTGAGTGAGAAGTTAATTGTGTCAGTTATGGCTGGAGTAACCCTTCGTCGTCTTCAAGAATTGAGTGGAGCTAAGCGTATTGTGCGTACCATGCCAAATCTTCCGATCAAGTATGGTAAAGGTGTGATAGGATGGGTTGCAAGTGAGGACGTGTCTCCTGATGAAAAAGTATTTATTGAAAATATCTTAGATACCATGGGTCACGAAGTGGAGATCCTCGAAGAAGAGAAGATCAACAATATCACAGCATTATCTGGTTCAGGTCCGGCGTATTTTTTCTACCTCGTGGAATTGCTTGCAAAAAAAGCAGAAGATTCTGGTTTTTCAAAAGATGAGGCACAGGAGATCGCCGTAACGACACTTGTGGGTAGTGCAGAATTGCTCAAAAAAGATGACAAGACTGCCAGAGAGTGGCGAGAGGCAGTAACTTCAAAAGGTGGTACCACAGAGGCTGCTCTGAGTTATATGGAAGAAAATAATTTTGATACAATATTTTTACAAGCCCTTGATGAGGCACGGAAGCGTGCCGAGGATTTGAGTAGTTAATAGATTTATGAATATTCAAGAGTCATTAGAAAAAACACATAAAGCGAGTCGTACACTCGTCTCTTGTGATGAAGAAAAAATAAATGAGGTACTGAGTGATTTGTCTCAAACTATTTTGGATAATACAGATATTATTCTAGAAGCAAACAAAAAAGACCTTGCACGAATGGATAATAGCGATCCAAAATATGATCGACTCCTTTTGGACAAAGAACGTCTCGAAGGAATTGCATCAGATATACAAAATGTGTCCAAGCTGCCGTATCCAGTAGGGCGTGTTTTGGAAGAAAGAGATCTTGAGTCAGGTCTTCACTTACAAAAAATCTCGACCCCTCTTGGTGTGATAGGTGTTATATATGAGGCGCGACCAAATGTTACATGTGATGTATTTTCTCTTTGTTTCAAATCAGGTAATACCTGTGTGCTCAAAGGGGGAAGTGACGCACAAGATTCCAATGCATTGTTTGTAAGTTTAATTCATGAAGTGTTAGACAAGCATGGTATTGATAAGAATGCTGTTTTGTTATTACCTCCAGATCGTGAATCAGTGAGCGAGCTGTTTACGGCAGAAAAATATGTAGATATTATTATTCCACGAGGAAGTCAGAATCTTATTAATTTTGTTCGTGAAAATTCACGCGTTCCTGTGATTGAGACGGGGGCAGGTATTGTACATACATATGTAGATAAGAGTGCTGACTTGAGAAAAGCAACTGCTATTATTGAAAACGCCAAGACACGTAGAGTGAGCGTGTGCAATGCACTTGATTGTTTAGTTGTACACGAAGAGCTACTTCCTGAGCTCAGTTCACTCGTTAGCAAGTTAGCCGCCAAACACGTTACTATCTTTGCAGATGAAAAATCATATGAAGTGTTGGATGGAAAATATGAATATTTAGAGAAGGCTACGCCGACAAGTTTTGGTACAGAATTTTTGTCTCTCAAAATGTCTATCAAAACAGTTTCAAATTTAGAAGAGGCCGTAGATCATATTACAAAATATAGCTCCAAGCACAGTGAGGCTGTGGTTGCAGAAGATGTAGAAGTAATTAAACATTTTTTAAATCATGTTGATGCTGCAGCAGTGTATGCAAATACCTCAACAGCCTTTACTGATGGTGCTCAATTTGGTCTGGGTGCTGAGATTGGTATTAGTACACAAAAGCTTCATGCCAGAGGCCCGATGGGACTCAGAGAATTGACGAGTTATAAATATGTGGTGAAGGGGAATGGAGAAGTTAGAGAATAAGTGACACTATGGTTAAGACACGATTTATCGCGTCTCAATAAAAAACAGCCTTTGTGGCTGTTTTTAAAATATGTAGCGAACCCCCGGGCGATTCGCTGTTGGTGGTTTCTCACGCGGGGGTGGTTTTGAACGAGTGTTGATCATCGTTCGCCTCCTGGGTGTGTTTGTCAGGACTTCCTGACGTCCTCGATGAGCGTTTCTACCGTGTACTCATCGGAGACCATCTTCAGGATGGCCGGCTTGCTGCCGCCCGAGTCGCTGATGTCGTCGTGCGAGTAGCCCTTTCCTCTGAGGAAGGACATGATCTGGTCAGGGTGCAGGTTCGCATCCTGAATCGCGTGGATGTTCTCGCTCCTTGATTTTGGCATAATTGCCTCCATTCCGCAGAAGTGCGGACAAATAAACATAACATAGGTAGGAGGAGTTGTCAATATACCCTTCATGTTTTGTGGAGTGTGAGTTATAAAAAGGTTATCCCCATCCTGTGGTTAAATCAGCCCTTGACATACCCAGGGTAATACGTTATTCTATGCAAGCAATCAATTACAACTGAAACATTTCTCAAGTCCCTTCGGGGAAACTAAGAAAAGAGTAACTCAACCGCCACCTGAACACATCGTGTGTTCGAGAGGCGATCAGGTTTCTCTTTTTTCTTTTGACTTCAATTTGATCTCAAAAAGAAGAGAATGATCATTACAATTTACGCAACTTAAAATGGTAAGGTTTACCATGAACTTCGGTTCATAGTAAAAACAATTCACATTATAAATGTGACAAGAATCAAAAACCAAGTCTATTCCAGGATTATAGAAATTTATATTTTCTGTCGTGAGACAGAAAAACATCAAACTTTTTTGAGAGTTTGATCCTGGCTCAGGATGAACGTTGGCGGCGTGTCTAAGGCATGCAAGTCGAGCGACGTACCTACCTTCGGGTAGGAATACGAGCGGCAGACGGGAGAGTAACACATTGGTAACCTACCTCCGAGACGGGAATAGCTACGGGAAACCGTAGATAACGCCCGATAGTCATGAGGGGACGTAAAGTCATTCTCATGTAAATAATTTATTGCTCGGAGAGGGGCCTATGTCTGATTAGTTTGTTGGTGAGGTAATGGCTCACCAAGACGATGATCAGTACCGGGCGTGAGAGCGTGACCCGGCTCACTGGGACTGAGACACTGCCCAGACTCCTACGGGAGGCTGCAGTCAAGAATATTCCACAATGCACGAAAGTGTGATGGAGCGACGCCGCGTGCAGGAAGACGCCCTTCGGGGTGTAAACTGCTTTTATGTGGGAAGAATTTGTGACGGTACCACATGAATAAGAGGTTGCTAACTCTGTGCCAGCAGCAGCGGTAATACAGAGACCTCAAACGTTATCCGGATTCATTGGGCGTAAAGCGTCCGCAGGTGGTTTTTTAAGTTGGTGGTCAAATTTTCGGGCTTAACTCGGAAACTGCCACCAATACTGGAAAACTTGAGGCTGGGAGAGGCACACGGAACTGTCGGTGTAGTAGTAAAATGCGTTGATATCGACAGGAACACCAAAGGCGAAGGCAGTGTGCTAGAACAGTCCTGACACTCATGGACGAAAGCGTGGGGAGCGAAGGGGATTAGATACCCCCGTAGTCCACGCCGTAAACGATGTCTACTAGGTATTGGCAGTATCGACCCTGTCAGTGCCGTTCAAAAAAGCTAACGCGTTAAGTAGACCGCCTGGGGAGTACGGCCGCAAGGTTAAAACTCAAAGGAATAGACGGGGACCCGCACAAGCGGTGGATCATGTGGTTTAATTCGATGATACGCGGCAAACCTCACCAAGGCTTGACATGTAGCTGCAAGCTCCCAGAAACGGGAGCCGCCTTCGAGGGCGCTACACAGGTGCTGCATGGTTGCCGTCAGCTCGTGCCGTGAGGTGTACCCTTTAGTGGGGTAACGAGCGCAACCCTCGTGTTGTGTTAAATGTACACAACAGACTGCCCGGGTAACCGGGAGGAAGGTGGGGACGACGTCAAATCAGCATGGCTCTTACGCCTTGGGCTACACACATGATACAATGGCTGGTACAATGGGCTGCCAACCCGCGAGGGGGAGCTAATCCCAAAAAGCCAGTCTCAGTTCGGATTGTAGGCTGAAATTCGCCTACATGAAGGTGGAATCGCTAGTAAACGCGCATCAGCACGGCGCGTTGAATACGTTCTCGGGTCTTGTACTCACCGCCCGTCATACCACGAAAGTTGGCAACATCCGAAGGCTCTTTTTTAAGGGACGAAGGTGGGGTCAATGATCAGGGTAAAGTCGTAACAAGGCATCCGTAGCGGAAGCTGTGGATGGATCACCTCCTTTCTGGAGTTATCTTATCGGAAGGTAAGAAAACTTAAGTCGAGATCACATTCGCAAGAATAGATCTTAACTGGAAATAGACTTGAGGTTCTTGTCACTTTTATAGAGTGAACCATTTTAAATTCAAAAACTCCCACATAGGGGAGTTTTTTGTTTTTTTGTAAATAAAAACAAACCCGCGTAAGTTTGTTGTGTGACATGTGTATTGTGGTTCGTTTACTTTATTTTATAATTTCTGGTGCAATCATTGACTTCTCATTCCAGTACATGTTTTTTGGTGGATACATTTTACAAATATGTTGACCAATATGATTGAAGCCTGCTTCATGTAATTTTACCAGGTGTTCGTCTGAATAGTTTTTTTCTTCGTCTGAGTAGTACGTAAGCACACCACCTTTTTTGAGTAGACGATACGCGTCTTTGAAAAACCAAAAATGATTTTTGTGAACCTGCTCTTCAGTAAGTGGGTATGTGTCAAAGAGGATTCCATCGTATGATGCATCTTTTAAATCGTCTATTACATCTTCCCAAAATCCTTCAACTAATATAATTTTTCCATCTTTAATTTCTTGTGCATATTTTTCTTTACAACGTGCTGCTACTTCTGGATGACATTCTATAATGGTATGTGTCTTAGCTCGTTTTGTTTTTTGTATAAGTTCAGCTGATATGCCCATACCAAAACCAAGTTCTAGCACATGACCACCATTTTGTGTAGCAATGTGCGAGAGCTTTTCCATGTATTTGGTCTCCCAACGATCCATGACATGATGACCTGCAATGAAGAGTGATTCATCAGTAAAATGAGCTGGCTCTTTTTGCCACTCTTCTTTCTCTGGGAAACCTAAATTTTTTCGAGATTGAGATGTATTCATAAATGCATTAGATCGATTAAAGCATGAGATCACATATATGTCAAGTAGACACCGCTTAGGGGTATTTGACTTTGCGTGGACCTCTCGATACAATAGTACCACTAGTATATAACATTTTGGTGTGGGGGGATAATTTTTTAACTTGAAAACACTATGTCTTCACGCTTGGACCGCCTTATGAGGCTTGCCCAAAAGACGGGCGATACCCTTATTGTCCATGACAAAACAAATAGCGACGTGGTCATTATGGATGTTGATCGCTATGAGATGATGCATGACATGTCAGATATATATGCTGATACACAAGGGTGTGATTGCACCTCTGAATTGCACGAGATGAGCGAAACAGAGATGCTCGATAAAATTAATAGAGACATCGCAATATGGCGCTCTCACAAGGATATGGATGAGGGACTGTATGAGAATTATGAGCCAAGACAAGACGCAGAAGAAAATCTACCAGACTTTTTTGAAGAAAATTTAGTACGTCCACAATGGCACACAGCAGGAGAGGTTCTTGGGGGTAAACACCCAGATCTGATCAATGATGAAGAAGGGGAATATGCGTGGGATGATGGTGGTGTGGATGAGGCCGAAGAGCTTGAAGATGTGGAAACATTTCCTTCTTTGGAAGATTTGAACGAAGATTCATTAGAGGAAGATGATATTGAGGGTAGTGAAGAAGTAATGTATGATTCGCTTGGTGAGGCATCACTTGGAAATATCCCCGACAAAAAGGATGTACCGTTCTTGGATCGCACAGATGAGACTGATAGTTTGAAAGAAGAGCCGATAGACGATGATGAGCCGGTATTTTTTGAGGAGCCAGTGTAAGCAATCTACAATTTGAACTTTAAAAAATCTCATGTACGTGAGATTTTTTTTATAAAACAAAAAACCGCCTAACTCCTTGATCTGATTCCGATCTATTCAGAATCAAATTTCAGTGGCGGTTTTTTGCTTGCGTACGACTGACAG
>PKTJ01000055.1:0-14387 GCA_002869205.1 Candidatus Parcubacteria bacterium
TGTCATACCCGAGCAGCAAACCGAACAAGAGTTGAAAGATGCAATTGACAAGTTGGAAAACAGCAAGGACGACGTGCCAATAGAAGTCGCGTGTACTACAGATAGTGATTGTGCATGTGGGGTCAGTACGATGACAGGAGAATGTTTTTACGGTAACAATGCATTTGTAGATCTCCAAACGAAGTGTACAGATTTTTGTAATGGCATTGGAGGCAATCTAGAAATAAAATGTATGAAGGATACGTGTGTGCAGGTGAATGTGACACAATAAACAATTAAAAATAAAAAACCCGCCATGACGCGGGTTTTTTATTTTTTGGTCTAATTGTAAAAAATAGCAACACTCGAAACAAACAAAAGAAGCGATATTCCTGCAGAGATAAGACAGTAGAGACAGTACTGTTTGATTTTTATAATTTGTACAAGTGTGAGAAATAGTGAGTACAATACCCCAAAGCCTGTTGCAAGGAGAAGGGCTAGTTTGAGATCTAGAAAAAATGAAACGTTAAACAATAGTATGAGTATTCCCACAAATAAAGATATATAATACAACATACCCCAAATTTCATTTTTCACACCAAGGAAATACCCCCACTTACTTTCGGTGACTGCGCTGCAGTCAGAACCAAGTGGGCAGGTTAGTGCCGCATTATATTTTTTCTTTTTCCAGTGTCGATAGTATAGATATCCCGCGTCAATCATGCCAGAAATAGTGAGTAGAATAAATACGGTGATATATGGATTATTCATATTATTTTTTTTCAAGAGTTATGATCGCAAGTCCTGCAAAGAGAATTGGTATATCTCGAAAGACAAGGTCAAGAGAGTGAAGATTGGTGAAAATAATACCAAGCATAACTAGTGCGGAAACAAACCCTGCCAAGCATGCTTTTTTATTGGAGAGTAGCCAGAGCGCTAAAATTATTTCACATATAGAGAATATGGTTAGAAGTATTGTGCCGGGGATAATGTTTGTCATCCATTGTGGAAAAAAACTGGCCCAGACTGCGGGAGATAGGAAGCTCGCGATGGCGGCATAGAGAAGGCTGAGTGCAACACCAACACGCAAAAGAAAGGATGTAAGACGTGTATTCATATAGCTTTGTTAATAAAATGATAGTATATCAAATTATGTACCATTGCGTATAATTTGGTCTCCATGCTATGCTAGGAGTATTATGAAATATTCACACAAAATAGAACAAGCAATTCGTAAGGCGACCCTGCTTCATCGTGGTCAATTACGCAAAGGAGATGGTTCTACACCGTTTATTGAGCACCCTTTTGCGGTTGCACTGATACTCAGTAAATATACTGATGACGAAGATATTATTATTACGGGTATTTTACATGATACTGCAGAGGAGACAGATTATTCCTTTGAAGATATCGAGAACGATTTTGGAAACAAGGTTAGCAAGATGGTCGCATCAATGACAGAGGTAAGAAAACGAGATGAAGAAAAAGTTCCTTGGCGTGAGAGAAAAGAACGATATCTTGATCTGATGAAGAAAATGAATGAAGACGAGCTCATTGTAAGTGCAGCTGACAAACTTCATAATCTATCTTCACATCTCTATGACTATGAAATTATGGGTGAGGATATGTGGAGTAAATTTAATGCACCAGCAGATAAACGATTGTGGTTTTATAAAAAAGCGATTGAGATTTTTAAAGATCGTTTGGATCATCCACTTGTGTTGGAACTTGAAAAACAATTTGAAAATGCTAAACAAGTTTTCGAAGTTGATCCATAGGGGGTCATCTTTTGCCTTTATACTTTTTACTTTTAACTAATTTCTATGGAAGAAGAAAAGAAACATTATGTATGTACAGGGGAGTGTGGCGGTGTGTCAGATGAGCCTGGTACATGCGGAGCAGACACTTGCTCTATGCATGGCAAGCCTTTGGTAGAATGTAGTTGTAAGATGCCGTCGCATGGTGTGAAAGAAGATGTGGAAGAATAGAATATAAAACAAAAAATATCCTTATGAGGATATTTTTTGTTGTTCACTACCTCGACGTTACGTCGGGGCAATGAACTCCATGCGCTCGTGATGAGGAGCGCATCTCCTTTAAGTTCCAAAAGAACGGGTGGTGTGCCAGGGAATTCTGGCGGTGTGACGGAGGCGGGTTGACCTAGTTGGGGTAGAGGCACTCGTGCGTGCCCTTGGTGCCGTGGTAGCACGTACCGTGATCACACACGGCGACCGTGCACGGATCGTTGTCGTCCGCACAGTCCGTCTTGTCCCAGCAGGGATCGGGGTGCGGCTTGCACACGGGGTAGGCGTTCATCTGCGGGCAGTACCAGCCCGCCAGACAATCCGTGGTCTTCGCGCACGGGTACGCCATGCCACCGACCCCTCGGTGATCTGCGGGCGTGCAGACGCCCTCGATGCATTCGCGTCCGGGCATGCACTCCTCGGCGCACGACGTGTCCTGGTGAGAGGACGTACCGCCGTCATCGGAGATGGTGGTGCTCGACGCGGTGTCGTCCGTGTACTGGAACGTGTCGCCCTCGATCTCGCATCCGGTCAGGATGAGGATCGAGAGGAATGCGGCCGAGGCCATCATCCCGATTCCTGAGTATCCCATGGAGATACCGAAACACTTCAGCAGCTCTCTGATCATGACTCCCCCTTGTATCGCGCTTCCATAAGCGCATCAGTGTGAAATCTAATATTGAGAAATCAATATCAAATTTCACACTGATATATAAAAAGAACAAGTAGATTAGTTAATCATATTTTGCTCGTTGTGTCAAGATTATGCTATTATAGGGTATATGCATTTATTTCGAACAAAATTCAAAAATGGTATTGTGGCAGAATTTTTACCACCCCACAAACCTTCAAATAAGGTAATTATACTGTGTGATGGATTGCCTACATTGCCGGCAAAAAAGAAATTGGTTCAGTTTTTATCAAAAAAGAATTTTTGGGTATTTCATATTCGCTACGCTGGCACCTGGGAAAGTGATGGTGCATTTTTATCGCACGAACCACAGAAAGATATTGATCAGATTTTGACAGAAATTTCACAGGGGTTTACCAGTGTGTGGACCAATGAAGAATTTGTGATACACCCAGACAAGGTTTTTGTGATGGGCTCGAGTTTTGGTGGAACCACCGCACTCATGTCTTCCCTTAACACAAAAATCGACAAAGTGATTGCACTATGTCCTCCCGTAGACTGGTCCAATCAAGAAGAGACTGAACCACTCAGTGAGATTAAAAAGATTATTCACGACGGGTATGGTGGAGGTTACCGTTTTAGTGACGCAGATTGGGATAAGTTAGAGTCAGGAACATTTTTTAATCCAGTAAATCATACAGAAGAATTCGATGCACAAAAAATATTAATCATGCACGCAAAAGATGATAAAGTTGTTTCGTATGCACCGGTAGAAAAATTTGCGAAGCATGTTGGTTGTACATTTATTTCACGAAAAAAAGACGGTCATTTTTCCACGTCATATATTATGAAATGGTGTGTGTGGAGAAAAGTACGTAAATTTTTATGTTCTTGAATATGAAAAAAATAGGTATATTATTTTTCGGTCTCAGTGTATTTGTTGTGGCATTATTTTTTCTACAGGCAGAAGATTTAATTGCACCTGAAGAGGAGCATATAGAAGTTGCTGAAGAAACGTGTGATATTACCATTACAAGTCCGAAGGCTAGTGACCGGGTCGGCACTTCTGTAGATGTGGCTGGTTCTGCATCTGTGTGCTGGGATTGGGCAATGGTAAATATATTAGACAGTAACAAGAATATTTTGTCATCGTTTGGTCTTACATTGGACAATGTAGATGAGGCAGGTTTGTCTCCGTTTTTCATACCAATGGAATTGCGCGCTAGTCCACAGACAGAAAAAGGAAGCTTACAATTTCTTGGTGCACATAATGAATACATGGAAATTCCAGTAAGATTTGATCCTACAATAGTAGGTGATTCTGATCTGTAAGTATGCTATACTACATGTCGTAATATTTTTTTATATATATGAAATATTTTGTTGGTATTTTTGTTATGGTTGTTGGCTCTCTCATGGTCATAAAGACACAGTGGTTTGTTTCCAATTTTGGTCATAGTGAATGGGCAGAAACCAAGATAGGGAGTGGCGGTACCTATCTTTTGTACAAAGTTCTTGGGATAACATTCATCATTTTGGCACTTATGGGTATGACAGGTATGCTTGGTGAAGTTATCTTCAGTGTATTTGGTCGTTTATTTAGTGGTTTGGCATAATACATATTTTAAATTACGAGACAATTTGTTTGGTTAGTTATTTTGCATTAAACCCCACCCATTCCCTCCCCCAATAGGGGAGGGTTAGGGAGGGGTGCTACTGTGATAGCACAAATGTAAATATGTTATAATCCAAATTAAGTATACTATGACGTATCATTCAGGAAATCATCTTATTGATTCAAAACAATTGCTCGAATTGGCGCGTGTTCATGAAGGCATGCATATTGCAGATTTTGGGTGTGGGCGTACAGGCCACATTGTTTTTTCTGGGTCAAAGGTGGTTGGTGAGCGTGGCATTGTATATGCAATAGATATTCTGAGAGACGTGCTCGATAATATAAAACATCGTGCAGCAGTAGAAGCACTTCATAATATTGAGGTGGTGTGGGCAGATCTGGAAAAATCTGGTGGAAATGTCATTGCCCCAAAGACGTTGGACGTAGCTTTTTTTGTAAATGTACTATTTCATTTCAAGGAGTATGAGGTCGCTCTCAGTGAGGCGGCACGAATTCTCAAACCAAAGTCACGAATGGTGGTAGTGGATTGGAAAGAACGTCTATCGACACTTGGACCAGATGAGAATGAAGAGTTGGTGGATTTTGATAAGGTGAAGGAGTGGGCACATAAAAATAATTTTACTATTCAAGACGATTGCAGTGCGGGGACGTATCATCGGTGCATGGTATTATTCCGGCATGACTAAGACATCAAAACAGAAGACGGGTGATTGGGGTGAGCAATGTGCTGCCTCTTTTTTATTGCAAAAAGATTACAAAATTGTAGCGCGTAATTTTTCTGTGCACAAAAAAGGAGAAATAGACATCATTGCATGGCACAATAAGCAGTATTTTGGCAAAACACTCTGTTTTATTGAAGTAAAAACCAGAAAACAAAATGATGGTAGTGCTGAACGGTCAGTTGGTGTTAAGAAGATACAATCGTTGTTTAGTGCTGCATACGAATATTGTATGCAGTGTGGTATAGATATTGATCACACCCCTATTCAGTTTGAACAAGTAAGTGTGTACTTTGTTGAGGGAAAATTAGTGATTAATCACTATGATATTCCGGTTGATTGAAAGCACATAATACGGTATTATATAAGTACTGATTAATATACGTTGTACCCGCATATAATGTAATTTTTTATGCAAAAAGATACACTACAAGATATTATAAAAGACTTTAAGGAGTCTGTGTTGGAATTAAAAAAGAAAAAAGCTCAAATTTTTAAGAATTTTAGAGAACGACAAGAAACAAAAAAGATTAGTTCGCTCAAAAAACAGATTAAATCTTTTGATGATTAATATTTATGGCACGTGATGGGAACGAATCCCGTAGATCTATTCCCGAGATTGGTGAAAAACCAGTCGTAAATTTGGTTGAGCGTGTTGAGAACGAATCTTCCTTTGTGGATACAGTGGGAGACACATGTGATGGATTATCTGAAGAAATAAATAATGATATAGAACGTGCACAACAAGATGGGTCTGTCGATGACAGGCTTCTTTTGGATGTGGCAGAATTAAGGGGAGAGGTTGAAAAAGTGAGAAGAACATTTTTGGAGAGATTTAACAAATGGTTAGAAGGCGGGAAAAATCGCAGACAAGAAAAAAGAGTTGTACGTAGAGAGCGTGAGTTTTCTATCTCAGACAATCCAAAAATTATAAAAGATTTGAATCGAAGATTAGACAAGATAAAAAGAAAGAACGATAAGTTGAAAGAGTCTGGCCAAGATATTCTGAGTAATACTGATGATGTTACCTCATTGGTAGAGGAGTATGGACGTGCGGCAAAAGAAGATGGTTCGAAATGGGAACAGGTGGACACAAAAGTAAATGAAGTATTAGCTCAATCAACTGAAGATGCGATTGCAATAGGAGATTTCGAACAAGCGGCTACCTTTTTGACACTGATGACACAAGACAGTGAACAGAGTGGTGAATTGTCGAACAGATTGTTTGAGGCATTTTTACGTTCGTCTGGGTTGCCAGAAGAGTCGGTTTCTCAGGTCGCCGATACTATCGAAGAATATAAAGATCGTTTGTCGGTCGTAGCTCAATTGAGAGATCAGGTGAAAGATTTTGTGCAACATAATCAGTCTCTTGGTGAAAGATTTGATGAATATTCCCAAAAAAGTGATTGGGAGTCTCGATTGGTGGCTTCGGGTGAAGATTTTTTGAAAGGATATGATGAAGATGTTGTCGTTACTTTTTTTGAAATGTCCGCGAGCGTGCGCGCACATATTTTGGAAGATGTGTCTCAGGGAAACAGCGAAGGGTGGGGAGATGTCCTGATGTGGCAAGAGGAGGCTGTACCGCTTGCTGAACTTATGATTGGTCTGAAAGATCGTTTGGGTGTGTGTCCTGTGTTTGAGACTCGAGAAAAAGTGTTTGTAAAAAGAATTTTATCCCTGGATGGATCTCAGCGTGACGAAGCACTGCAAAAATCAGAGATATTATTACAAGGACAAGATGGATTGGATTGGGCAGATATGTATGGATATATACTTGCCTCGTCAGCACCAGAAATAACATCAGAAGATTTGGAAAAAATTCCAAGAGAACGTATCAAAGTTTTATCGACACTTCCTATAATTTTTGGTGACGAAAAAGTGGCGGGTTTGTTAACAAAAGAAGGGATACAAGAGTGGGGTACGTACGAAGGGTTTTCTCACGAGTGGAGAGGAAAGCGTTATGGAGAGGAAAAATTTACGAGTGAAACAGCAGATGAGTTGGTGAATTCTGTAAAAAATATGTCAGAACCGGTATTGCGTCATGCAAGGGCTCTGCAACCAAGACAAAAGTGGATCGACGGAGATCGATACGAAGATCCTAAGATCGGGCAGTTTGTGGCTCAACTTGGTTCTTTTGAATACAGCGTGCAAGGTGCACCAGAAGAATACAAGGATGAGTTTTTTGAATCAACAGAGCCGTCAGATGAGTTAGATATGGCCCCAGCAGAAATGAGAAAATTATTTAGAAGTGGTGCCGTGGCTAATTATTGGCAATACAGAGACTTGACCGGTGAGCAAAATATATTGAACATTCGTAGCCTGAAACGACTTAATGAAATTGATCGTGTATTTACTGATGACGTGTGGGATGGTTTGGCTACGGGAATAAGAAAAATTCAAGATGAAGTTCCTGAATCAGGAATTGATTTTGATGTAGTAGATAGAAGGACACGACAGTTTTTGGAGCGTGTAGGCGATGGAACACCAGAATCTAGGAAAGGTACTGATCTTTTGAAATATTTTAGTAAAGGAGGCAATTCTTTGGTAAGAAAAAATAGACGTGCTTATACTGGTGAAGAAAGTTATGTAAAAAGAGAACGAAAAATAACTGCAGAACATTTATATGATTTTGCTGCATTAGTAGAAAAATATTTTACAACAGATTCAGAATTAATGTTGGAAATTTTTAGTGGTATACATTCATTAGGTGAGTTAGAGAAGAAAGCTTTTCAGGCATATCTGGCAGGAGATTTTTCTCCAGGGAAACCTTATCATGCTGATACCCCAGTGCTAGAAGGTTGTTTGCATGATATTGTCGACGTGTCTCGAGGGTATGGTGACTGGGAAGAAGGCTTTAAGTATTTAGAAGGTGTCATGCAGCTGACACGAGAAGAAAAAGAATTATTTTTGGAATATCAAAACACACTAGGTGCATGTGATGTAGATATTATACGTGCAGGAGACGCAAAAGAGGTCTTGGAGATGGATAAAAAATTTCCTGATCGAAGATTTTCAGCACATGTTTATAAGGAGATGGTTAAACGTCCGGAATGCATAGGATTATATTATTATTTACCAGCATTTGATATAGATAGTAGTCGAATGGTAGAAGCGGTAAGTAAATTAACTGAAATATACGATGCAGGGCTTGATAATACTTTTTATCTCGATGAGTCGGCTGAATCATCTCGACGCATATCAACACATGCAGCAAATGATTTGTTAGCACGAGAGACTGAAGCATTGGTATATGTTGCAAATCTCGTTGCACAGCATAAGTCAGGGGTTCAGTTGGAGCATATTTTATATCTCAATATTTGGAATGGAAGAAAGACATTGGCTCAAGTTGAAGAGGTTCATGATCTTATTGTGAAACAAGCACAGATTGGTGCTTTAGATAGTTCAAACAATTATGTATGGATGCACGATGAACAAGAAATTACAAATTATAATTTGGAAGGAATGAGATCTTATTTGGAGCGAGCGAAGACTATGCTTGGAAGAGAGCTAGAAGATGATGAAAGGGTAAAATTTGCAAAGGAATTGGGTCGTAATTCCGCCGCTAGTGTTGCAGAGAAAATACTTTCAGATGAGGTAATTCTTGATCTTTTTTTACAGAAATTGCAGAGGCATGATGGTGTACACAAACTCGACATGGTGGCCGATGAGTATTTACGTGATCCGATATTTTGGGATTATCTACCACCAATATCAGTACGAGAGGATTCTCAGAAAATGGAAACACACATGAAGTTGACCCGCTTTTTCTCTGAGACGAACATATCCATGGATGTCTCAAGTACTGACTGGTGGAATAGCCTGTATAAGGCTTACGAAGACAATCCAAAAATTTTTGGTAAGGAATTTTATTCAGTTTTTGAAAATCGTGGAATACACGTGTACGATTTTGTTTATCTTGTTGAGAATGTTTCTGATGAATTAAGTCCAGAACAAACTGAGCGCACAAAAAGATTTTTAACATGTTTCGATATTGGTCAAAAAGAGCTTGTCGATAGCGCCGTACATATCGAAGAAGAAAGTCTCAGTGAAATAGAAAAGATGCACGCAATGGTTGGTTCTCGTTTACCTAGTGAGTTTTCATCTTATGTTATTAATGCATGTGCACGGGGTAAAAAGGCAGAAGAAGTAATATTGGATATGGATGAATTACTTTCTTCTTCAACAGAACAATACAAAGATGGATTCAAAGAAAAGCATGGCATTTCTGGCTACAGTGTATTTGAAAGATGGTGGGCTTCAAGAAATAGTGGATTTATTGGTAAGGTCGAAGGTGTTATCCCGAAAACTGTCGAGAAAATATTGAGACCTCTTTTGTCCGTAAGGGGTGCTGGGGCAGAGGACCACTTGCCGTCGTATCATGCCGATGCACAAGAAATATTCTCTTTGTCGCCAGATACATTAGCTAATCTTGAGGTACTATCTGCGCGTTGTGATGAAGATATAAATACGTATGTTAAAAATAATATTGCAAATGTATTGACTATTGCCAAAAGTGCACATTTTTCACATATCGCGGAAGTTTTAAATGGTAAAAAAATCCAAGAATTATTAGAAAGTGAAGAGGCGGCAGTAGCTCATTTTTGTGACGCTTTTAGTGAAGATCTAGTGGGGAGAATAGAAGCGGTGCCAACGTGTATTACGTATAAATTAGTAGACGCGGTTGACTATCTTACTGACCCATCTTTTCCGCAGATGGTTGAGTTTGCCAACAAGATGGCAGAGATTTTTGGAAGCGAGTTTACTATATCCATTTATCAATTGTTACTCATGGACTTTCAGGTGGATTTAGAAAATATCAAAAAATTGGAGGAGGACTCATCACAAAAACCACTTACACCAGAGATGCTCAAACGTCTTAAAGTGGGGCTCGAAGATGAGTCAATGCGTGGCTCAGTCACGAAGACCTTAATGATGTTTGATAGAAACTCTTCCTTACCGCTTGGTGATGTTTTGCCAGCTGTGGCAAAACTAAGTCTAGATCTCCGGTGGCAGGCAATTTTTCATAATATAGGAAATTTTGGTTGGGATGTGTTTGCAGACCATATGGGGTATCTGAGGGCAGAGGTAGGTTTTTCAGATGATCAAATAAGTAAATTGGTTGTAAAGTTGTATACATATTTTGATAGCAAACCTAAGAAGGTCAATTTGGAAATATTTGATTATATATGGAGAGCACAGCGTGAAGGAAAAATACATTTATTTGGTTATGGAAGTTCAGACATGGCACATCTATTAAATAAATATGATGGTGATAAGGATGCACTGCTCGCTCGTCTGACTCGTGATGATTCTGATGTTATGTCAAAGATAAGTTATCATGATTTCCCAAAATCTTTTCGAGATTCAGAAGTGTTTTGGAAGTCATTAGCAGACAGTGATCATACAATTATTTTACATAAGATAAAAGACATACCAGAAGGTGTTTTGTCTCCCGAGACGTGGAAAAAAGTAGTAGAAACTGCGATTGTAGAATCACCAGATTTATTATGGCTCAAAAAAGATGAGGTTCCTTTTGTGGAGGATCAGTTTGAACGTCTGCTTGGCGTGTGTATTGATAATGGGAATGCTAATACACTTTTTACTATATTGGCTGAGAATGTGGATGGTGCTGTTACCATAGAGGAGAGTGAAGTGGACGCTGTTGTTGCGCGCTATATAAAAGAAGGGGGAAATCTACGTTTTTTGAGTTTTGACTTCGATGAAGAGAAATTAAGAGAGATCGAAGCCAAGGTTTTGCCAGTATTTAGAGCGTCTATAGAAAAGTTAGTACACGAAAACACAGACGATCCTGATGCATCGATCGATATACTATTGAAGCTCGCACGATCAACTGCCTTGCCATCAGAATTTATGGGGATAGTGTTTGAATTTATAAAAAATTTACCAGAGGACGATACATATTTACATGAAAAAGGAGAGGAGCTAAAGACAGAAATGATTGTACAGTTTGATCCAACAGTCCGGGCATCATTTAACAATCCAGACAGATTGGGGAAAATAAAAAAGACAGTTGTCGACAATCTTATTGAAATAGTTAGAAGATTGGAAGCCGAAGGTGTGTCACAGACTGACATAATAAAGACATTGCGTGCAGAACTGCTGAAAATAAAAAAGATTTATGAAAGTACAGACTCTACAGAATCTGAGCGCCGTCTTATTTTTGAAGATGCTTATCCGTTTGAAAATTGTCGAGACCTCGCACCTCTTCTAGAAGATGTGCCTTCAGAAGAAAGAGCTGTTGTGGCAAGTGAAATCGTTGCAAAAGATTTGCATGAAGTTTTGGTATTGTCTGGTTGTAAACGAGAAATAAAAAATGTAAAAGATCAAGAAAAAGCTCAGTTGGCAATGAGCGCGGCGGATACAAGAAACAGAGAGTTGATGCAAGTGGCGGCTGATACAGGCTCAGTACATATGTTGTTGCCTGAAGGTGCTTTGACACATGGTATTGATGCACGGGTTATGGAGCTCATGCTCGAGACAGGTAATCTGAGCGGTGAATTACTCGGCTCATCTGGTAGGACTGATGGCTCTGGTATTCTTGGAGTCGACGTCTCAAAAGTGTTGGTCGCTGATACAGAAGATTTCGATACCAAGTATAGAAGATTGAATAATTTAAGTTATGGGGACGTGCATGTTGTCTATGGAAGTTATGATAACGAAGATAGAAAACCTTACGTGGGTGGTGTTATTGGTGAAGACCATGAATTGGTAAGAGTCGGAATAGCAAGTACTGAAATTACCGCAATGATTGTCAAATATGGTGCATCTGCAGATCAGCTTAAATCAGATATTGCACGCAAAGGTTTTTATATACCACTTTTAGATCAGGAAGGAAATATATTGTTTGAGCCAGAAGAGTTTGATAAGATGCGTGTTTTTTATCACACACTCGATGAGCGCGGCTATCCATCTCAGGTAGTAGACAATGTATATACGTATGCTCAGGAGATAGAGGGGTCTGGTACAAAACATGAAATTGTATTGCAAAAGGCTCGTGACTATGTGGCAGAGGGCGGGGATGAGGATCTTGTTATCTTGGTAGACTTTTTACGTACAAATGATCTAAATAGTAAAAGTACTGAGTGGTATAGCGAAGCATCGTATGATGATATTATGAAGACAATAAAAAGCAGTGTCGGGGTGAAAAGCCGACAGCGTGCACGAACATTATTGTTTGGAGAAGATAGTGGGGCTCGAGCTAGTCTTGGAGAACAAGTGAAAAAACAAGCCCAGGAGCCACAAGCAAGAAGAGGTAATGCATTTATCGATGCGTTTAGAGAAAAACAAATACCGTTTATTGGAGAAGAATCAGATGTGTATGACAAAGCTCTTGTAGATTTATTATTTAAGAGAACTTCTTTTGATAGATTGGCAGATGTCGCAGAATTATTTACCGAGCAAAAGAAAAAACTGATGAGAGTTCTTTGGGATGAAATATGGAGTGATCTAGAGCGTGATCCAGAATGGACAGAAAGAAAAGCAGAATTAGAACGATATAAGGAACTCGTTATCCCAACAGTAGCGGGAAGTGGTGGACGTGGTGAAATCGTGCTTGGTTCAGATCTTGATTACAATTTGTTTGTAGACGATCGCAAAATAAAAGACGAGGAAGGTTCTCGAGAATTATTTTTATCGAATTTGAGCACGTTTGTAAATACGATCTTGGCAGAAAGGATAAACGAAGTGCTAGAAGACAATGGTATACGTGCAGATGCTGGTCTTGCAAAAGCAGATAGACAACCATTTACACTCATGAGTACTATTGAATCTTTTTCAATTGACTTGGATCAAAGACGGCAAGAGGAAGAGCCAACCGAAATAGTAGACAGTGAGGCGTTATTTGCAAAAGATGCACCTATTGTCCAAGATGCTTGTGAGGCACTAGTGGCAAAAAATGAGAGTAGTTATTTACTCGAGTCATTTATTGTACGAGATTTGGAATCCGGACAACAAAAGAAATCATTTGTTGAGTCATTTGAAGAATTGTATGAAAGTGCTGCGAGTGGAAAGATACTTGATAAAATCAAAGAATCACTCCAAAGAACCGTCACATTTAAAATATACCAACTCATGTTTAGAGCATTTGAGGGAAGTGGTGAAGGGTCTATTGATAAGGGTGAATCACGTGATATTCCTCCAACAACATTTGGTAAGATTGACTTTTTGGCCGATCACAACGTATTGAACACAGAAGACGCAGAGGTGTGTAAGAATTTGTTATTAATGGCGTATAAACTACGATTCTTGGGCGAACTCTATTCCAGTGAAGCGCAGCAATCAGGTCTCAAAAAGGTAAAAAATGTCACCTTCCGTCTAGACGACTTTTCATATGAAGAACGCGAGGAATTATTCGACATGTTGAAGCAATTTCGAGAGAAAGTCTTGTACAAATAGATATCTTGACAAATCAGTCTTATTGTGTTATTATATATACACGCTAGCATTATCAAATGCTAGTTTTTTTATAACTAAGATTCGGATTTCCGGACACCCTTAGGGCATTCACCTTCGGGAATAATTCAGATTTACAGATAATATATCCGTCAATCTGAATTATCCGAATATCAGGATATAATAATAATTATTATATGAGTAGTGAAATCGTTAAATCAATCCAGTTTATCTGTGATGAAAAAGGACTCAACTATGACACAGTCATGGAAGCTTTGCAGTCGGCTCTTGCGGCAGCATACCGCAAAGATTTTGGAAATCGTCAACAAAACATCATGTGTGTTTTTGATCCTGAAACAGGAGATATGAAAATGTGGGATGAAAAAGAAGTCGCTGAAGATGTAGACGAAGAACAGCTTGAAAAAGATCAAGAAGAGCTTGCAAAACGTCGTGAAGAAGCGCGTAAAGAAGAGCGTGAATTGAGTGAAGAAGAGATTGAGGATTTGATCCGTTTCAATCCAAAGACTCAGATCATGTTGTCAGAGGCAAAAGAGCACAAGAAAAAAGTAAAAGTTGGAGACACAATAAAAATCGATTTGGAAGTCCCAGGAGACTTTGGTCGTATGGCAGCACAGACTGCAAAACAAGTTATTATCCAAAAGCTTCGTGAAGCTGAGCGTAACATTGTGTTTGATGATTTCAAAACACAAGAAGGTGGCGTAACTCAAGGCGTGATACAACGGCGTGATCGTAGTGGTGGATATCTGATTGATCTTGGTAAGATTACTGGTATTTTGCCACAGACCGAGACCGTACCTCGCGAACGTTACAATTTGGGTAGCCGTATGAAATTCTATATTGCATCTGTTGATATGGGAAATCGTGGTCCAGAGATTATCCTTTCTCGCAAAGATAATCGTATGGTTGAATCAGTGTTTGAACAAGAGATCCCAGAAATCGCAAATGAAGAAGTTATTATCAAAGGT
>PKTJ01000055.1:14407-36748 GCA_002869205.1 Candidatus Parcubacteria bacterium
GATCAAAGGTAGCAGTATCTACTGATGATGATTCAATTGATCCAATCGGTTCTTGTATTGGTCAACGTGGAAGTCGTATCACTACCATTATTGATGAGCTTGGCGGAGAAAAAGTTGATATCATTCAATATAGTGAAAATGCAGAAGAATATATCAAACAATCTCTTTCACCTGCAAAAGTTGATCATGTAGAACTCAATGAAGAAGAGAAAGAAGCTACTGCAAACGTGGCTGCTGATCAATTTTCATTGGCTATCGGTCGCGGTGGACAAAATGTCCGACTTGCAGCTGACCTCACTGGTTGGAAGATCAAGGTTGTTGACCTTGGTGGTGAGCAAGAGGTAAGTAGTGAAGATGACGAAGCTGTCATCGAAAACACACTTGAAGAGAAGAAAGACGATGTAGACGAAAAAGTTGAAGAGGTAAAGGAAGAAAAAAAAGAAGCCGAAGAAGAGAAAAAGACTGAGGATGAGGTTGAAGAAAAAGAATAATATATAGTCTATACAACACATAAAACCGCCCTCTTGAGGCGGTTTTATACTTGATCAAAAAGAATGTTCATGCTATAATCCCCCTCGTTAATTTAATAACTTATTTATGAGCGAAATATTTAATACTATATTATACCAGCCAATTTTTAATGGTTTTGTTGCATTGTACAACATTATCCCAGATGCAGGTGTTGTTATTTTGATTGTTACCATTCTTATCAAGTTGGCACTATATCCAACAACAAGCAAATCAATCAAGGCACAAAAATCGATGACTGAGATTCAGCCGAAGCTTGAAGAGATAAAAAAGAAGTACGAGAATGATAAACAGCGTGTTGCACAAGAGACCATGAAGCTCTACAAGGAGCACAAGGTAAATCCTCTTGGATCATGTCTTCCATTACTTATCCAGCTTCCTGTTTTCCTTGCGCTTTATTGGGTGTTGCGTGCGATTTTCAATGGCGGTGGGTTTGAATTATTGTATCCTTTTGTTACCAATCCTGGTGAGATAAATCCTATCTCTCTTGGGCTTTTTGACTTAGGTAAAACAGGTAATATTGTACTTGCGTTACTCGCAGGTGGAGCACAGTTTCTCCAAGCACGCATGTTTTCTCGCAAGAAACCACCGGTGGCTGCAGGTAAGGGTGGAAAAGATGAGAGCATGTCTGCTATGATGAACAAACAGATGATGTACTTCATGCCATTCATTACCTTTATGATCAGTTTCCAATTTCCTGCAGGTCTTGCATTGTACTTGTTCTTGTCTACAGGACTCACTGCATTACAACAGGTAATATTATTCAAGACAAACGATAGCGATATTGCAAACAAAGATATTGTTGAAGGCAAAATAGTAAAGTAGGGAGTCGAGAGGTAAGGAGTAAGAGGTAGGAATTATGCGAATACATCTTTCAGAATTAAAAAGATTGTCCGTAGAAACAAAGTCTGGGAATGTTTTGGGTAAAATAAAAGATATTATCGTCGAAGTTGATGGCCAGATGATTGCACAGTATATTGTGAAACCAACCATGCTTGGGAGAACACAATATATAATAAATCGTGATCAAATAATAGGTGTTCAAAATAAAAAACTTATAGTCGATGACAATGTTGGGATGGACAAAGTGAGTGAAAAATCAGACGAGAGGATGCCTTCATCTCCAGAACCTATAGCAATGAGGGAGAGTGACGTATAGAGGTAAATATACTAACAAAAAAGACGGGCAATATGCTCGTCTTTTACTTTTGTGAGATTTGAGGTACACTAATATCACTATGAAAGATTTAGAAACGTCTATTATTCAGACACTTACTTACTTCGATCTTTTTGATCACCCTCTTACAGAAGAGGAGCTTTTTCGTCTTCTGTGGCAGCCGCCAGAAGGTCTCGAATACGGCTTTTTTTTAGAACAATTAAAGACATTTGAAGAGTCATTATATATAGAAAATAGCCAGGGTTTTTGGTATCTGAAAGGAAGGAAGTCCATTTTAGGTCATCGTCAGAGTCGCATAAAATTGGTAGAAGAGAAGATGAAGATTGCAAATCGTGGTATTAAAAAGTTACGGTGGATTCCATTTGTTCGTTCTGTATTTGTTTGCAATACTGTGGCATCAGCCATAGCCGACAGTGATAGTGATATTGACGTCTTTATTGTGGTGAGAAAAAATAGACTATGGTTGACACGGATGTTAGTTACCTTGTCGTTATCATTGTTTGGGTTACGAAGAACAAAAAAGAAAATCAAAAATAAGATTTGCCTGAGTTTTTATGTGACTGATGATAAGCTTAATCTCAAACAAGTAACAATAGGTGAATCTGATATTTATCTTATCTATTGGATTGCTCAGCTGATCCCTCTGTATGATCCAGATAATTTACTTCTTAGCATACAAAAGGCAAATACGTGGGTGAAATCATATGTACCCCATGTATTCCAGCCGTACAAATTATTGTCTCGTATGAGAATTGAGGACACGGTATTGAGTGGGAAGGTGAAGAGAGGTTTTGAACGCATGTGGGGTAGTGGATATGGAGCAGTATTAGAAAAACAGGCTCGTAGTTTGCAATTATCAAAGATGAAACACAATATCAAAAGTGTTCAAAACCAAGGCGACTCACGTGTTGTCATAAATGATTCCATGCTTAAGTTTCATGAGAACGATAGACGTACAGAGTACAGAGAAGTGTGGCAAAAAAAATGTAATCTTATTTAAATTTCATTTTATTATATGGCGAGATTCCATTGGACCATAGAAAATGTACTCAAAAATTTGTTACGTGTTTTTTTGGTCCTCTTGCCATGGCAAACAATAGTAATGACACGGGAATCGTTTCTCAACGGTGTGAAATGGGAGTATGGAACACTTGGTTTTTATGGCAGTGAGATATTACTTTGGATTACCTTTTTTGTATTTATCGGTTGGATATTTCAAAAAAGTAAAAGCAGAAAGGTAAAAGGAAAAAGTTTTTTTACCACAGACAGAATATTTTTGTTTTTTACATTACTTTTTGTACTCTGGGGTTTTGCATCCATTATATGGGCACCTGATAAAGATCTTGCTCTACAGCATGCACTTCATATCATGGAGGCGGTAATATTATTTTTGATAGTTCTTGTTGGCCCCTTAAGTTTTCGTCAGTCAGGATATTGGTTTGTCCTGGGCGCTGTGCCAGTGGCGATCCTCGCAATACCTCAATTTATTTTTCAGACTACATGGGCTTCCAAATGGCTTGGTCTTTCTTCACACGTATCTTGGCTCCCAGGAGCTTCGATTGTCTCGTCTGATAGTATAGGTAGATTGTTGAGATCATATGGGAGTTTTTCACACCCAAATGTGTTTGGGGGCTATATGGCTATGGTCTTTGTGTGGTTGATTGCACTTTTTTCTATCCGCGTGTTTGGAAAAAAGTATAAGTATCTATTTCAATATATTTTATCCACGTTTATTATTCTAGGATTATTTTTAAGCTTTAGTCGCTCCGCTTTATGCGCGAGTATGTTTTTGTTGTTTGTAATGATATTATATTCTATCTATAACAGAAAAGGTTTTTTTCGCTCATCCTCTTTTTGGTATATAATTTTATTATTTGTTTCCTTGGGAATGATTTTTTCACCAATACTTGAAACACGTTTTTCTGTATCATCTAGGTCTGAAGTAACATCTTTTGTAGAAAGGACTTCGTCTGCTGCAGAGTCGTGGAATATGTTTCAGAATAATACATGGACTGGTGTAGGAGCAGGAAATTACACTTTGGCTTTGTATCAAAAAGACAGCTCGAGACCTGGCTGGGAATATCAACCTGTTCATAATGTCGGTCTTCTTGTCGGCGCTGAAATGGGTTTGGTTGGACTTGGCTTATTATCTCTATCGGTTTTGTCTTGTCTTGTCTTCTTATCTAGTAGTGTTGAAAAAACGAAAAAGAAGAAAGACTGGCTGATAGATAATATGTCTTTTGTATTTGTGGTAGTTATGTTTTCATTTTTTTATTTGATTTTAGCCTTTTTTGATCATTATTTATTTTCATCTTATGTGGGGCTTATGATGACAGGTGTGTATTGGGGGCTGTCCTGCAGATTTATTTTAGCTGATGTCCACAGGTAATCCACTTATTGTACCCATATTTGAGAATTTTGCTAAATTAAGAGGATTGACACAAAACATCATTAAGAGTAAAATAAGAATCCACACCAAAGAACCCGGTGTTGGTAGCATGCGTGGAGCGTGCGCTGTTCGAAGATCGTGTTACTGACAGGCATCACGACCTTCATATACGGTCGCCGCATCGAGCATACTGCCAACAGCGGGTTTTTTGTACAAAATATCCACAATTCCTATTTCTTGACACCCTTTTTAAGGAGTAGTAATATGTGTAGGAGATTAGCACTCAGATTCATTGAGTGACAGCGTTAACAAATAATACATATGAACATAAAACCAATCGGCGACCGACTTTTGGTCAAGCCAATCAAGGAGGAAGAAGTAACTGCATCTGGAATTGTCTTACCAGATACTGTAGACAAAGAAAAAAAAGCTGAGGGCGAGATTGTTGTTCTTGGTAATGGCGAAAAGCTTGAGAAATTAGGATTGTCCGTTGGGCAAAAAGTTTTGTACAAAAAGTGGGGCGGGGAGGATGTTCAGGTTGGTGGAGAAGAATATAAAATTCTCACCTGTGATACCAAACATGAAAAAGGGGATCTGTTGGCTATTGTTGAATAATTGAGATACGGATATCCAGATAATTCAGATTTACAGATATCTTATCCGTTGATCTGGATTATCTGGATATCAGAATATAAATTTAATTAGAGAAAATATTTTAAATACAAAAAGCTATGCCTAAAGAAATTAAATTTAGTACTGAAGCACGTGAGGCGCTTGTTCGTGGTGTGGATGTGCTTGCAGACACCGTAAAAGTAACGCTTGGTCCAAAAGGACGTAACGTTGTTTTGGACAAAGGTTTTGGTGCTCCAACAATTACCAAAGACGGTGTGTCAGTGGCACGAGAAATTGAACTCGAAGATAAGTGTGAAAATTTGGGAGTCGAACTGGTAAAAGAAGTTGCGAGTAAAACAAATGATGATGTAGGTGATGGTACTACCACCGCAACAGTGCTTGCTCAAGCAATTGTAAAAGAAGGATTAAAAAATGTAACTGCTGGTATAAATCCAGTAGCTCTTAATCGTGGACTTCACAAAGCATCAGAAGCTATTGTACAAGAACTCCAAAATACTATTTCCAAACAAGTAGAAGATGATGAGATTGCAAACGTTGCATCAATTTCTGCCAATGATCGTGAGATCGGTGAAAAAATTGCAGAAGCAATGAAGGAAGTGGGTAACGATGGTGTGATTACGGTAGAAGAATCTCAAAGCTTTGGTATGGAGATTGAGACCGTGAAGGGTATGCGTTTTGATAAAGGGTATGTTTCTCCATACATGGTGACAAATCCAGATCGCATGGAAGCAGAATATGAAGATGCAATGATTTTGATTACTGACAAAAAGATTTCTAGTGTGGAAGACATTGTACCCGTACTAGAAAAAGTTGCAGAAAGCGGCAAAAAAGATTTGGTAGTCTTGGCAGAAGACGTAGACGGTCAAGCGCTTGCAACACTTGTGGTAAACAAACTCCGTGGCACATTCAATGTGCTTGCAATCAAAGCACCGGGGTTTGGTGATCGTAGAAAAGAAATGTTACAAGACATTGCGGTGCTCACCGGTGGAAAAGTTATTACCGAAGACCTTGGTCTCAAGCTTGAAAACGTTGTACTTGATGATCTCGGACGTGCGGGCAAGGTTGTGGCAACAAAAGAATTTACTACAATTGTAAAAGGTGCAGGCGAAGCTTCAGAAGTAGAAGCGCGTGTTGCACAAATTAGAAAAGCTATCGAAATGAGTGACAGTGATTTTGACAAAGAAAAATTACAAGAGCGTCTGGCAAAACTCGCCGGAGGTGTCGCAGTAATTCGCGTAGGTGCGGCCACTGAAACTGAGATGAAAGAAGTAAAACATAGAATTGAAGATGCTATCGGTGCTACCAAGGCTGCAATCGAAGAAGGTGTTGTTCCTGGTGGTGGTGTGGCACTTGTGCGCGCTATGAAAGCACTTGATAATCTCAACATGTCTGACGAAGAAATGATCGCAGTAGGGATTTTGAGAAAAGCACTTGAATATCCTATTCGCACAATTGCAAACAATGCAGGACATGAAGGTGCGGTTGTGGTAGATGAGATCAAGAAGCATGATGGAAACTTTGGTTTCAATGCATCAAGCGGTCAATATGAAGATATGATTGTCGCTGGTGTTATTGATCCAACAAAAGTGACACGGTCTGCATTACAAAATGCAGTTTCAGTGGCAGGAATGTTTTTGACCACCGAAGCTGTGGTAACTGATCTACCTTCAAAAGAAGATCCAGCTCCTATGCCACCAATGGGTGGAGGAATGCCAGGTATGGGAATGATGTGACGCGAAGCGTCATCCTGAGCGACCAGAGGGAGTCGAAGGATCTCGTTCACTGCATTGTAATCAAAAAATATACAAATAAAAAACTACCCAAGTCAGGTAGTTTTTTATAACAAACTAATTTTAAGTTTTTAAAATCAATTGGTTTTGGCGGCGCACTGTGCAGAGTTGCACAGGCGTCGCCCTTCGCCCCTCCGGCCGGACACCATGCGCCTTGGAAAGGCGGTGTCACATGCCGGCGGGGCGGCGTCGCGCGCGTCGCGCGACTACTTCTTGTCCTGGAGCTCGGTGTCCGGACCGGTCGTGAGGTCGAAGACCGGGAACCAGGTCTCGAGGCACGACATCTCTCGAGCGGTCCGGCCGCCGAAGTTGATGCGCATGAGCTGCCCCTTCGCCCCGTCGACCTTGGCGTAGTCGCCGTGGTTGACCTCGTAGGTGAAGTCACACCCGTGTTCCGAGCCGTGCGCCACGATCGAGATCTTGCCGTCCGTCTTCGAGAGCAGGATTTCGGTGAGCGTGCGGCTCAAGTCTTCGGGCATCTTGAGCGTGCGCCCACCCTTCCGACTGTACTCCGTCTTGAGCCGCTGAGGCTTCGCGAACTGCGTGCCGCTGCCGTTGCGGATGAAGAGGATGACGGTCTTCAGGTCGTGGGCGACCCAGAAGTCGCCGCTCCAGTCCGACCAGTTCGGCACGGCCGGTGTCGGGATCTCAGTCTCCGCGGCGGCGGCCGGCGCTTCGGGTGTCGGCTTCTCACCGTCGTCGGCCATGACCTTGGCCACGGCCCGCTCGAGATCGGCCTGGCTGAGGCTCGGACCGCACGAGGCGAAGATGGCGGCGCAAAGCGCCAGGAGAGCGAGTTTGACGGGGATCATCCCCTTCGTGTGCGTCATGGTATCCTCCGTGGTGACGCGTGTCCGTGTGAGACCCATCCTAGTCTGGGAAGGTCTCGGCCTAGTACAAGAGAACCACAAGTGGTCCTTATGAGAATACGTATAAGAGTACTCTTATAAGGACCACTTTAGTATAAAGTGATATTTGAACTTAACATAAATGTGTTTAGATGTCAATACACAAAAGGAATAATAAAAAACTACCTGAATACAGGTAGTTTTTTATAACACACTAACCTCGAACATTGTTCAAGATCACTGTGTCTTGGCGTATCGCGGGAGCAATACGCCATGACCTTCTCAGACGGGTGTGCATCCACTCGAGAAACGAGTGTGCACTCAGGATGTCTGAGGAGAATCGAACTTATGCCTCCCGAGAATGGTGGGGCTCGGGGAGGGTTGTACCCATTGTATATCTCTGACCTGACCTGGGTTAGGCCTGGTCGTTACCCGTGGGGATGGTCCCCGTGGCCGGCGCCGGAGTTGGCGCGACCACGGCCTTGGCGGCCGAAGCGGGTTTCGGGGTTCCGGTCATGAGGGACGTGTCGTCGCGAGAGACGACGCCGTCATCGCCGACCGTTTCCGGATCCACCTTCTTGTCGAAGAAGGATTCGTCGTCTCCCGTGAACCCGTCGGCATTGTCGACGTTGCCGCTGTCCTTGCCCGAGGGGAACACGGTCTGCGTGTCGGTGGGATCGACATCAATCGCCGCATCCGCATCCGTCACGTTGTCCGTGTCTCCTTTGGCCTGGACCGCTGCGAGATCTTCGTGCACCGAACCGGGGTCGGTGTCAGCTTCCTGGAAGCCGACGTCGGCCTGCTCATCGTCCGTGTCGGTGGAATCGGCGTCAGTCGCCGCATCCTCATCCGCCGTGGTCGACGAGTTATCGGGGCTCAGGGCCTGGAGCCAGCCGTTGCCCGGGTTGGTGTTTCGGTCTCGTTGAGGCACGTCGAAGCCGAGGTCGTCGTCTTCGTCAGCCGCAGGCGGCCGCGTGAACGCGTTCTCAGGTTCGGCCTTGGTGGCCGTCGTATCGGTCAAGACGTCAGCCGCAGGAGCGGCTTCGACGTCGGCGTTGCTGTCAGGACTACCACCGTTACCGCTCGGGGGCGGGGTGGTGGTTGTCGTCGTGTCCGTCTCGGGCGCGGGTTCGTCACCGTTGCCACGAGAAGGGAGATCGGGGATGGTTCTGGCTTCGTCGAGGATGGTAGGACGTACTTCCCGTACGGCAGTGCCAAGCCATCCGAGCTTCTGGAGTGTCGAGGTTTCGAATTTCCAGTAGCTGTCAGGATCCTTCCGCGGATCCTTGAGGTAGGTGGGCCACGACGGGAGATCCATACCACCCTTGCTGATCAGGTTCTCGAGAGAGGTGATCTTCTCGAGCACAGGGAGAACCGTGTACAGGAAAAACTCCTGCGCTCGTCCCTCGAGTTCCTGCTGGCTGATGTGGGGGTTGGCGCGAATCTCATCACCGAGTTCACGCTTGAGTTCATTGCCGAGCCGATAGAGGAACCAGACCTGCGTGTTCAGCCCGTCGAGAGCTTCCTTCGCATTCTGGATGTCGGTGGTCGGGTCGATCCAGCCGAACGGGCGCAGCGTCGATTCGTCGACTTCCCACGGCTTTTTGTTCTGTCGAGGGTCCTCGAGGTCGCCGAGCTGTGTCCACTCGGGTACGGTGATGCCACGTCGCTTCGCAGCCATCTCCGTTCTGGAGAGTTCGTCCATGAGTTCGATCATGTTGTGAACCCACCAGGTCTGGAGTCCGGCGCGGATTTGGTCGATGGGCATGCACAGGTTGTTGTCTTGGGGTCGCGCGAGCTTCGCCAGTTCGCCCTGGAACTTGAGCAGACCTTGATGGACCGCTCGTCGTGCGTCGTCGATCTGTTCGAGCGCTGCTCGCACGTCAGGTGTTGTGGCGAATGCGGTGAAGTCGCCATACCCCATCCCTTGGGCGACCTGCTGAGCTTCTTCGTTCCCCGCGGCAGCCTGTGCGGACAAGCTGTAGCTGCGGATCACGTCGAGTGGGAACATCAGTTTCATGCCGATAACCATGATCGACATGATCGCGAGGAAGATGCGGGCTCCCCAAATCGACCAGTAGACCGTGCTGCTGTCTTCCGCCATCCGGTCGAGCTCTTCCATCATGGCGAGGAACCCGCGAGCTTCACGCCACGTACCGGAGTACTGGGCAGCGAGCTTGTCGAGCTCGGCGGGGTTGATCATGCCACGGATCTGGTCCAGTTTCGCCTTCTTATCGGCGACGAGCTTGTCGATGCGTGTCTGGTACGTGCTACTGGTCGTAGCGACCGCACTGTCACGCGTTTGCGTGAGCACCACGACCTGAGCGTCGGTTTCTTTGTCGAACTCCACCAGGGCCGCTTGCTGTGCTTCGCGGATCTGGGCAAGCTCTTGGACCGCCGCAGCCTTGGAGGCTTCCATGGCCTGTACGCGAGGACCGATACCGGCCATGCCGGAGTATCGGCCAGCCGACTCATCGGCCATGAGCTCGTCTTGCTTGCTGACACGCTCTTCGATCCTCTTCTTGTCGTCGGTGTAGCGTCCCTCGACGATGGCGCGCTTGTCTTTGCGCTCCTGAACGTACGTGTCGAGGTCGGCCTGCTTCTCACCCTGGATCACGCTGACTGCTTCGTTCTGAGCCGCGCGCTCTTCGGTGATGCGTGTGTCGAAGTACTCCGACTCCGTCTCGAGCGCCTTGACGCGGAGCTTGTCCGCGTTTTCGTTCTCGCGCGTCATGATGTTGTGCTCAATCTCACCGCTGAACACGGCAATCTCGAGCGGCACCGCCGAGATGAAACAGAGGATGAGGGCGACGATGATCCGTCCACCAACGGCCAGCAAGGGCCACCGGCTTTGGGACGTGTCCGCCTTCATTGCGCTCGAATCGTACATCGCGATGAAGTACGCCGGGATGATCCCGACCAGAACGCTGATGTAGGGGTTGCGTGTGGCGTACATCGACGCCGCTCCCCAGATGATCCAGTCCAGCATGAACTGGAATGTCAGCCCTTTGGCAGCCATATTGAGCCAGTTCTTGGCGGCCAACCCGAACAGCGGGTTGTTCTCCCCGTAAACGGGGAGTTGCCAAAGTCTACGCAGGCTTCCTTCGAACCGCGTTCCGAATTTCTTCTTTCTTCCTGTCGGTTCCATGTCAGTACCTCTCTTGTTCGAGTTTCTGAATCCGTAACCAATCTCTTCCGATTCCCACACCGTGCGGGTCTCGGTATAGTTGCTTCTTATCTTAACGCACAGGTGTCTGCGCGTGTGTAGAGCTCAGGACCCAATACCGTTAGGGTCTAGTTGAGAAGTATCTCTCTTCTTTAGTTCTTTTTCACCATTTCGTCACTCGTGTCGTTCTCCTTCTTGATCTGACTCTTGGACCAGACAAAGAGAGTGATCATGAGGACGTAAATGGAGGAAGAGAGAAACAGTACGATACCGAACTTTTCGTTGGATCGGAACGCCACGTCTATTTCATCTGTGGCGAGCGTGAACCAATCCATCAACGAGGTGATCGGAAATGCTGGAGCTCCTTTGCCCGTGAACCACAGAAGGTACGGCGGCACGCTCACCATGTTCACGGCCAGAGTAAAGATGGCCTTGAACATGTTGGTGCGCGCGAGCCTCATGTAGTAGACGTTGTGCATGATTGCGAGGATCATGCCCAGCAAAACAGCGATTTTCCCTGCCAACACGAGTACATCGGCGGTGATGAACAGGAGGTTCATCCACCCCTGAATCTGGAATAGGGAAATGCTGGCGAAAGTCGTGATCATGACTGCATTCATACGTCTGTCGGCTGCGTTACTCATCTGATTTCTCCAGTCATATTGGCCATCTTGCTGGCCTGATGTCATTTCGTTAAGTAGGTAACCATTCATGTCCACATTTACATACAAAAATTACCTTATGTATATAAAGGTGGGCACAAAGAGGGTATTTGTGAAAGAACAAAACGTGCAAGTATAGCACATATGAATGATTTTGTCAAGTGCTTCGAGTGCTTGTTTTAGGCTAAAATAAGCCAAATTTATTATATAAGTTGGCGAAAAACCCCGGATCATTTCAAAATTAATAAAAAAGCCTTATTTTAGCTAAATTATGATAATTTATACTTGTATTTTTATTATCTTTAGCGTAAAATAGGGTCATGTACGAACATACGAATAGTACGAAATTACGAAAATTATAAATATATATTTCGTATATTTCGTAATTTCGTATATTTCGTAATTTCGCACATACGTATGGACATGCATGATTTGGTTAAATCTTTAGAAGAATTAGCAGAAAAACTCACTGAAATGCGAGATATTTTGGATTTGGACAAGAGACAAAAGCAGGTTCAGGAATTGTCAGAAGAAGTTAGTAAGCCAGGATTTTGGGATAATCAGGAGAAAGCGACTAAAATAAGCAAAGAAATGAGTGATTTGCAGTCAGAAATTGATATGTGGGAAAAACTCAATAAAGAAACTTCCGACTTGCTTGAAATGGCACAAATGGATGAAGAGGATAAAGAAGTTAATTTACGTGAAGAAATTGAAAAACAATATGAGACACTCGTAGTAGAAATCAATAAACTTGAATTTAACACACTCATGGATGGGAAGCATGATGTAAAAAATGCGATTTTTTCTATTCATGCAGGAAGTGGCGGTACTGAAGCACAGGATTGGGCAGAAATGCTTTTGCGTATGTATATGCGTTATTGTGAAAAGAAGGATTGGAAAACAGTAATACTTGATGAATCAAAAGGTTCAGAAGCAGGAATTAAGTCAGTTACGTTTCGTGTGGAAGGTCGTTATGCGTATGGACATTTGAAATCCGAACACGGAACACATAGGCTTGTGCGCATCAGTCCGTTTGATGCAGAAAAAATGCGCCACACGTCATTTGCTTTGGCAGAAGTTATTCCAGAAGTCGAAGAAGAAGAAATGAAGATTGACGAAAGTGATTTGCGTATTGATACGTTTATGGCAGGTGGTCATGGTGGACAAAGTGTAAACACGACATACAGTGCAGTGCGTATTGTGCACATTCCTACTGGCACAACCGTGAGTTGTCAAAATGAAAAATCACAATTACAAAACAAAAAAGTTGCTATGAAAATTTTGCAATCACGTTTGCAAAAAATTCATGAAGAAAAAGAGGAAGAAGAGCGACTCAAACTCCGTGGTGAATACAAGAGTCCCGAATGGGGAAATCAAATTCGCAGTTATGTCTTACATCCGTATCATATGGTGAAGGATCTGCGTTCGCGTCACGAAACTACTGAAGATGAAAAAGTCTTGAATGGAGAATTAGATGATTTTGTAGAAAGTTATTTACGTTGGCTTAAAAAGTAATATGAAGCTAAGTTGGTCTCACAAGTTATTTCTTAAAATAAATGCGCATATTGGTAAGAATAAGTTTTTTGACGCTGTCGCATATGTTTGTGCGATTTTTTTGATCTATATTCTTGGCGCCATGGTACTTGGCTGGGGTGCATTTATATTGTTTGAATCAAGTCCTGACCAGTTTGATTATTTGATCAAATTACTTTTGACTGCACATGTGTTTGCTATTGGGATAAGCTATATCCTTGCGGTTATTTGGCCTCATCGTCGACCACGTGCAGAACTTGAAAATATAAAAAATGTGTTTCGAACTATTGAAACATGGAAATCTTTCCCAAGTGATCATACAACGATATCTTGCTTGCTGGCATTTATCGCAATTATTGTAGGTGTGCCTGTGTGGTTTGGTGCGTTGCTTGTAATACTCGCGCTTATTGTTGGGTCTGCGCGCGTCTACTGTGGTGTACATTATCCACGTGATATTATTGGTGGTATTGTTTGGGCAGGAGTAGTTGCGTTGATGTCACCATGGCTTTTGGAAAATATTACCCAACCAATATATGATTGGGTTACCCTATTTTTTTAGGAAAGTAAAAAGTTCATAAAGTTTGTAAAGTGCTTTCTAACTTTATAAACTTTAAAAACTTTATACTCAATTATGAATATACTAATTTTTGCAGGTGGAGCAGGCACACGATTGTGGCCACTTTCACGTCAGGCATCCCCAAAACAATTCGAAGTTTTGAAAGACGATAAATCTACATTGCAAATGGCAGTGGATCGTATCGAAGAGTTTGGTTTCAAAAATATTTACGTTTCTACAAATAATAGATATGCCAACATGGTGCGTGGACAGGTGCCTGAGATTCCCGCACAAAATGTTTTAGGTGAGCCAGCAAAACGTGATTTGGCAGCAGCAGTAGGTCTTGCACTCATGCGACTCAAAAAACAGGGTGTAACTGGTACGATTGCCATGTTGTGGGCAGACCATTTTATGGATCGTCCAGGAAATTTTCGTGAGGCACTCCATAAGGCAGAAGAACTTATTGAAGAGGATTCCAACCGTTTTGTATTTTTGGGTGAACAGCCTCGTTTTGCAAATCATAATTTAGGGTGGATTCATTTAGGAGATACTATCAAGAGTGGACTTCATAAATTTAAAGAATGGAAATATCGACCAGAACTTCTTGATTGTCAGGAAATGTTTGAAAGTCAACAATGGATGTGGAATCCAGGATACTTTGTATTTGATATTGATTTTGTGTTGGGGTTGTACAAGGAACATCAACCAAAGATGTACATCGCACTCGAAGATATGGTGAATGGAGAAAAAGATTTGGATGAGGAATATCCAAAATTAGAAGCACTTTCGTTTGATAACGCAATCGTAGAAAAAGTAGATCCGTCTCAAGCAGTAGTACTCAAGGTCGATCTTGGTTGGAGTGATCCGGGGACACTGTATGCACTCAAAGAAGCACTCGTAAATAGTCCAGAAAAGAATTTTGAAAAGGGTAATGTGGTCGATCTAGAATCAACCGACTGCTTTGTGGTAAATGAAGAGGATAAAAAATTGGTGAGCACTATAGGACTCAAGGGTATGGTGGTAGTGAATACAAAGGACGCACTTCTGGTTTGTCACAAAGACGATGTGCCAAAAGTAAAAGCATTACTTAAAAAAGTAGAAGATAAGGGGTTGGGAAAATATTTATAATTAAGTTTGAAAGTAAAAAGTTCATAAAGTTTTAAAGGTTTTTTTCGCACACTTTTTCACTTTACAAACTTTTTACTTTCTAACACGTTTATGAAAAAATTAATACTAATTATAATTATATTTTGTTTGGCTCTTGGTGTCTGGTTTTTGTATAGTGAAATCCACTCAGCCGAAGCACAACATGTTGATACACTCACATTTTCCATTGAAGAAGGGGAGTCGGTACATGCATTAGCTACGCGTCTCGAGGAAGAGCATGTGATTCGTCATGCATGGTTGTTTAAAAAATATATTGTATGGAAAGGAATTGATCGAGATATCAGACAAGGATCTTTTTCTGTGAGTTCACCCATTACGCTTGCGCGCGTAGTCAAATCTTTGGAAAACCCAAGTGTGGGTGAGCGTACCATTACCATTATTCCTGGTTGGGGGCTGCGAGATATTGCAGAGTATTTTGAGAGTGAAGGAATCGCAAGCAGTACATCATTTTATGAAGTCGTAGGATTGCCTGCGCATAATTACAAAGCATCGGGACAATATGCACCACAGCCGTTTGACGATGTGGCGGTATTACAAGACAAGCAAGATTATTTTGGATTGGAAGGATATCTGTCACCTGACACGTTTCGTGTGTTTAAGAGTGCCAGTGTTACTGATGTCGTGTTGAAATTGGTACAACATAGAGATTCTCAATTTACCGAAGAAATGTATGCTGACATAGAGAAGTCTGGTAGAAGTGTTTACGAGACAATAATCATGGCGAGCTTGATTGAACGCGAAGTGAGGGGTGAAAAAGACAAAGCACTTGTATCAGATTTATTTTGGAGACGTTATGATACTGGCTGGGCTTTGCAAGCCGACTCTACGGTACACTATGCCGTGAATAAAAAAGGAGATGTCTTCACCACAAAGGAAGACCGTGAGTCTTTGTCACCATGGAATACGTATAAGTATCCTGGTCTACCTCTGGGACCTATCTCCAACCCGAGTTTAGAATCAATCATGGCAGCAATATATCCTGAACAAAATGATTATTGGTATTTTTTGACTACAATAGAAGGTGACGTAAAATATGCAAAAAATTTAGAAGAACATAATGCTAATGTACAGAAATATTTACGTTGACCCACAATGTCATCCCGAGTGGAGCTTGCCTGCCGAGTAGGCAGGCGAAGCGGAATCGAGGGATCTGTTGTAAAATAATTTGATTTAAACAACATACATGACAAAGATATATCATATTTATATCATGTCTAGTATAAGTGGTGTGTTATATGTAGGCGTGACAAATAATCTGGTGAGAAGGGTGTGGCAACACAAAATGAAATTAACAGAGGGCTTTACTAAGAAGTATAATTGTTTTAAATTAGTTTACTTTGAGGAATATCAAGATATAAATGAAGCTATTGCTCGAGAAAAACAATTAAAAAGATGGGGTAGACTAAAAAAAGAGAATTTAATAAATAAAATAAATCCGAAATGGCGAGATTTACTCGAGGAACCCAACGTTGGTCGTTGATACAGATTCCTCGACTTCGCTCGGAATGACAATGTGAGACTTTATGAAAACATCAGATTTTGATTATAATTTACCGACAAGTTTGATAGCACAAAAATCTATTGAACCACGAGATCATTCCAAGTTCATGATTATAAACAAAGAGAATAAAACTGTGGAACACAAGCAGTTTTTTGATGTGGTGGATTATTTAGAAAAGGGAGACTTGCTGGTTTGGAATAATTCAAAAGTTTTCAAGGCCCGTTTGTTTGGTCGGTTGGAATCTACTGACCATGATATAGATAAAGATGGTGTTCCAGATAAACCATTGTTGAAGCAACAGGAGGTTGAGATTTTTCTTGTTCGTCCTATGGAAAATGAAGGTGTCTGGCATGTGATGGCAAAGCCGGGAAAACATGTAGATAATGGTATGCGTGTGAAGTTTGCCGAAGATTTTTATTGTGATGTCATGATAAAGAAAAAAGACGGAACTATTCTCGTGCAGTTTCCTTACAGTGATGATGAGGTGAGAAAAAAAGCAAATATACACGGTCACATACCGGTGCCACCTTATGTAAAAGACGAACCACACCAGCTGGAAATGTATCAGACCGTATATGCAGACGATGCACAAGAAGGTTCTGTCGCAGCTCCAACTGCGGGATTCCATTTTACTGATGACATAATTGAAAAATTAAAAATAAAAGGTGTTGAATTTGCAGATGTGACGTTGCATGTGGGGTTAGGGACATTTCTGCCGATAAAATCAGAACATGTAGACGATCATATCATGCACAGTGAGTGGGTAGAACTCAGTCAAGACAACGCCAAAAAGATTAACAAAGCAAAACAAGAAGGGAGACGTGTGGTTTCTGTTGGCACCACAACTGTCCGTACACTCGAAGGTATTGCTATGCTCAAGGGTTACGAAGACAAGAAGTTCGAAGAGTTTAAAGGTGATATAAATTTATTTATCAAACCAGGATTTCAGTTTCAAGTAGTTGATGCCATGATTACAAATTTTCATTTACCAAAGTCTACGCTTCTCATGCTCGTTTCGGCGTTTGCAGGAGATCAGGAATTTATGCTCGAGTGTTACAAAAAAGCAGTAGAAGAAACGTATAGATTTTTTAGCTTTGGGGACTCGATGTTTATACATTAGTTAAAAAGTTTGAAAGATATTTATGCTACTAGAGCTTGTCGTTATATTTATCATTGTATTTATCGTGCGGTTTGTGACCGCACTTTCTGGTGGGGGAGGATTAATTATCCTTCCTGTTTTAATTATGTTGGGGCTACCACCTTCTGAAGCAATATCAACCAATCGGTTTGGTACGCTTGCGACAAATTTTTCCATTATTAAACTTCATCAGCATAAGCAAGTTAGGTGGGATCTCGCGTTTAAGTATGCAGTCCCATCACTTATTGGTGCGCTTCTGGGCACTTTTGTTATTTTGTATATCAATCAAGACTTATATGAGAAACTCATAGGTATTGCTATTTTGTTTGCACTTATTTTTATTTTGCGTGGCAAACATTTGGGTCTAGAAGAACATACCGGGGTTCACCGAAACGTTGTAGTAAGTTGGTTGTCAGCGTGTGTCGCGGGATTTTTATCTTCAGTGTTTGGGTTGGTTGGTATTTGGTTTACATTTGTATTTTTATATCTCGGTCTTACGTTTATCAAGACTGCAGGCACACGAAAAGTGATCGGTGTCATTATTCAGGCAAGTTCACTTATTGTTTTGATTGTTGCAGGTTTTGTAAATTGGCCAGTGGCGCTTATGTTGTTTGTCGCAAATGGTTTAGGAGGATGGTTTGGTGCGATATGGGGATTAAAAATTGGAAACGTATGGGTCAAGCGTTTATTTTTGTTGCTTGCTGCAATAAGTGCGTTAAAAATCATGTTTTTTTAGAAAAAATCTATTGACAAATACATTTTTTTGTGTTATACTGTATTTATCAATTGGGAAATAATTTTAAAATGATCACACAACCTTCGGGTCTGTGTTTTATTATTGACGCAGACGAGAGAAATAGAAAAAACTAAAGCTTTTTCTATTTCCGAGGCGAGGAAATAATACAGGTTTACCTTCATTTTTAAAATTTTCTTATATGAGAGATCGTGGACACTATGGCCATTCGGCCCAATTAAGGGAGGATCGTATTATAGATCGTGTTGATAGAAATAATTCACCACAAAGAGGGGATCCTGATATAGAGGAAGGTTCTGCAGCAGTTAATTTAGAGGTAGATGACCTTTCATCATCTGAGCCCGTTAGAAGAACAAGGGAGCAGTGGAGAAAAATGCGTGCTGATCAAGGTCTGTCTCCTTACGCTGCTGATGAACAGCCTAAACCAAAAACTTTCGTAGATTCAGACACAGGCATAACTCATATTGGAGGAGGTGGTGGTAGTGTCAGCAGTAAGTTTGGTAGACGTCGAAAGAAAAAGAGACGACATTCATAAGTAAAAAATATTTATTTTATTTAACCATATAATATATGGAAGGACACGAAGAGTATGGGGGGTATGATCCTAGTTCTGAGGAATCAGAAATGGATCATGAAAAAGGTGGGGAAATTATAGATCTTGTTGATGCGGCATCTCAGATTGAGGAGGGTCGTATTATAGATGATGCCCCGTCTACAAATGTAGATGAAGAAGTACGTGCAGCATAAAAAATAAAAAAACCGTTCCACTGTACATCGGAACGGTTTTTTAATATTTATTTTTTCTACCTATTTCTTACTTTTTAATCCTTAATTCTTTTTAATAATGATAATTTCTATTTTCTTTTATCATAAATCCTCTATAGAGTTGTTCGAGTAAAAATATCCGCATCATTTGGTGAGTGAATGTCATTTTAGAAAATGACCATGTTGTTTTTGCAATTTTTAATACTGAGTCATGCAAACCAAGTGGGCCACCAATGACAATGGTTACATTATTAGATTCTTCCATTGTTTTTATTTTTTCTACCATGTTTTTGGATGAAAACTGTTCTCCATTTTTGTCTAATATTACCACATAGTTATCTTTTGGGATTGCGTCGATAATTTTTTTAGCTTCTTTTTCTTTGATTACTTCTACATTACTTTTGTCATCAAACTTTTCTTCTTTAAGTTCTTTTATTTCAAGCTTACTAAAAGCAGAGAGGCGTTTGAGATATTCACTCTCAGCTTTTTTCCAATAGTCTTCTTTTAATTTTCCAATAGATATGATTGTAATACGTAACATATTATTTTGTAGTAATGGGGTTGAAGTTTGTGTCCGCGTCAAAGTAATCAATTGCTTCGCGTACTTTTAAGTATTTTACAACCTTGTATGTGACAGGGAGCAGAACAATTTCAATTAAGATTTTGAAGATATAGTTTGCAATCCAAATTGATAATATAAGACTCCAAGGAAGTACACCGGCAAATGCAACAACAAGAAAAATTGTAGTATCAAGAAATTGTCCTACAATAGTTGAGCCGATCGTACGAAGCCATAATTTTTTTCCTTGCATCTTTACTTTCAATTTTGCAAGAATGTAACTATTGGTAAACTCACCGATTAAGTATGCAATAAGACTTGCTAACACAATACGCCAGACAATACCAAGGATGCTGTCGTATGAATCTTGGAGTACCCAAGATGCGTCAGCAGGTAGTTTTCCAACTATCCAAAATGTTGTCACCATGAGAAGATTCATGGCAAAGCCAATCCAGATCACACGTCGTGCACGAGCATATCCATATACCTCAGTGAGTATGTCACCAAAGATATAGGCAAGAGGAAAAAGAATCATACCAGCATCAAATGCAAAGCCCCAGAGATTACTTATCTTGGCGGCACTCATGATATTTGAGAGGAGAAGTACCGCGACAAATGTGGCGGTGATCAGGTCGAGATATTTGAAGTTTTTCATATTTTTTATTATCCTGATTTCCGGATAATCCAGATTTCCGGATTAATTATTGAATTAAAAAAAGATGGTCATCTTGCCATCTATGTCACCTTGATGGGATGTTAATTTGTATAATTAGTATAGCAGGATTTTTTATTTTGTCCATTCTTTTTTTAATTTTGTAAATCTATCTTCCGTTATGGATTCTCTGATTTCTTTCATCAGGCTTATCATGAAGTGAAGGTTGTGAATGGTTGCAAGTCGATACGCAAGTAATTCTTGGGTTTTGAATAAATGATGAAGATATGCACGCGAATGATTTTGACAGGTAAAACATGTGCAGTCAGGATCGATAGATTTTTTATTCTCACGATTTTCTGCGTTCAAAATATTTATATAGAGTTTTTTGTTTACTTTTTTATGTACAAACAATCGTCCGTTGCGTGCAACACGTGTAGGGGCGACACAATCAAACATGTCGACGCCGCGTTCTACAACATCAAACAAATCAGTTGGTGAGTATCCTACACCCATGGTGTAGTGAGGTTTGTTTTCTGGAATTATAGGATTGACCCAGTCAAGAATTTTCTTTGTTGCTTTCATGTTGTATCCAATTGATTCACCGCCAATCGCAATACCATCAAAATCCATACCAGAAATCGCTTGTGCACTTTCTTGTCGTAGTTTTTTGTGTCCCGCACCTTGTATTATGCCAAATAATTTTATATCCGGATTTCCAGATAATCCAGATTTACGGATTTTCTTTTGACGTCTATGTTCTGTAATACAGCGTGTAGCCCAGCTATGGGTACGGTCGAGGGCTCTACGTGTGTACGCTTCGTCCGCATTGTCAGGTGTGCATTCGTCAAACGCCATAATAATGTCAGCACCAATTTTGTGTTGAATTTCAATAGCATTTTCGGGAGTGAATCTATGAGTCGAGCCATCAAGGTGGGACTTAAACGTGACACCGTCATCATCTATTTTTGTAAGACTTCCTTGCCCTTTTTCTTCTTTTTGAAGCCCAAGTGAAAAAACTTGAAATCCACCACTGTCAGTAAGAATTGGACGGTCCCAGTTCATGAATTTGTGTAACCCACCAAACTCGTCAATCAAGTCTTCTCCAGGTCGTAGATGAAGATGATAGGTGTTTGCGAGAATGATCGAAGCATCAATATTTTCCAAGTCTTGTTTATCAAGCGTTTTCACTGTTGCTTGAGTCCCTACAGGCATAAAGACCGGTGTTTCAATATTACCGTGATCAGTATGAATAACCCCAGTTCTCGCTTGGGTCTTTTTGTCTTTGTGTGTTATTTCAAAAAATGTCATATGGGCTAGTTTAGCTAATTTTGAAGGAAAAATCAAGGTATGATAGAATAAGGTTCTATGATTAATTTCAAAAAAGAACTCAATACCGAACAATTAAAAGTTGTTACTGATGGCGATGGTCCTTGTCTTGTTTTGGCTGGGGCAGGAAGTGGAAAGACACGTGCTATTACGTATAGAGTCGCCTATTTGCTTGAGCAAGGAGTAAATCCTCAAAATATTTTACTCGTTACCTTTACCAACAAAGCTGCGCGAGAAATGATGGAGCGCGTACAGGAACTTACCGGTGGAGAAACAAGATTACCATGGTCTGGTACGTTTCATCATATTGGATATAGGATTTTGAAAAAGTATGCACCAGTACTTGGTTTTCAAAATAATTTCTCTGTTTTAGACAGTGAAGATTCTAGAGATTTGCTCAAAATCTGTATCAAAGGTGAGGGAATTGATCGAAAACAACAGCGTTTCCCATCACCAAAAGTGGTGCAGTCTATTTTGAGCTATGCACGTAATGCAGAAATGACCATTCATGATGTGCTCGAATTACAACACCAAAGTTGGCTTCATCTCGAGGATACGCTTGTACGTATTGCAGAGGAATACACAAAAAGAAAGAAGAATTCAAACGTAATGGATTTTGATGATCTCCTCGTGTATTTACATCTCTTGCTTCTCAAGTCAGAAGATGTGAGAAACAAGTATGCAAAGCAATTTCAATATGTGCTTGTCGACGAGTACCAAGATACCAACAAAGTTCAGGCATCGATTATTAATTTGTGTGCCGGAGTTCACAAAAATATTTTGGTAGTGGGGGATGATGCACAAAGTATCTATAGTTTTCGTGCGGCAGATATCCAAAACATTCTAAGCTTTGAAAAAAAATACAAAGACGCAAAGATATTTCGCCTAGAAACAAATTATCGTTCCACGCCAGAAATTCTCAATGTTGCAAATGAGGTAATTGCAAACAATACCAAACAATATGAAAAAGAATTGGCAAGTGTACTCGATACATTTACGAAACCAGAAGTGCATGCGTTCACTGACGCAAGCGAAGAGGCAGAATTTATTTTGAATCGAATTTTGGAATTACGTGATGAAGGTGTTCCTCTAAAGGAGGTTGCTGTGTTATTTCGTGCAGCGTTTCATTCTCAACAATTGGAAATGAGGCTTGCGAAAGAAGGGATTGATTATGATTATCGCGGTGGGACGAGA
>PKTJ01000020.1 GCA_002869205.1 Candidatus Parcubacteria bacterium
AACTCCCCCTATAAGGGGGAGGGGTAATCGCTTTGACCTACTTTAAATAAATTATGACAGAGAAAAAAGAAAAGATTTTGGTAGCTATGTCTGGAGGTGTCGACTCATCAGTTGTCGCTGCTCTTTTGGTAGATCAAGGTTATGATGTGATGGGGGCATATATGATTAATTATGATAAAGATGATCATGAAGGTGTGGGTGCAACAGGGGAATCATGTTGGGTGCCAGACTATAGAGATGCGGTGCGTGTAGCTGCTAAGCTTGGAATACAGCTTTTGAAATTGGATTTTAAAAAAGAATACCAGAGTCAGGTTTTGGATCATATGTTTGCGGAATATGAAAGAGGGAGAACGCCAAATCCAGATGTCATGTGTAATAAATTTGTAAAGTTTGGATCGTGGCTTGAAAAAATAAAAGAACTCGGGTTTGAAAAACTAGCGACAGGACACTATGCGAAAATCATGGAACACGATGCATGGAACATGGAACAAAAAAATAGTAGATTTCAGTTGATGCAGGCGAAGGATGAGAACAAGGATCAGACATACTTTTTACATCAGTTAAATCAGGAACAATTATCACATACGCTGTTTCCTCTGGGTGATTATACAAAAGAAGAGGTTCGTGAACTTGCAAAGAAATTTGATTTACCAACAGCAGGGAAAGAAGAAAGCATGGGAATTTGTTTTGTGGGTGAAGTTTCCATGGAAGAATTTCTTAAGAATAAGATTAAGAATAAGATTAAGGAAGGTGATGTTGTTATGTCAGATGGCGTTGTTATAGGTAAGCATAATGGGTTGGCTTTTTACACTATTGGGCAAAGGCATGGATTTGAGCAGGCTGGAGGAGGAGAGCCTCTCTTTGTTGTAGATAAACGATTTGATTCAAATGAATTGGTTGTTGGTGAAAAAGACGATCCTTTGCTACATAGAGATGAAATTAAGTTAGAAGATGTCCATTGGATTGCTGGACGAACACCTGATTTTCCGCTAAAATGTAAAGTGAGGATGCGTCATCGTCAAGAATTGAGAGGGTGTACAGTTGACGGTAATGATATCCAATTCAAAAACCCTGAACGTGCAGTCACTCCAGGGCAGTTTGCTGTATTTTATCTAGATGGCGAATGTCTGGGTGGTGGAGTTGTTGTATAATCCTCAACCTTATTCTCAATCTTATTCTTAACCTTAAAATTATATGCAAGAAGCAAATTTTCTCGTTGGATTACTCGCAACCATCTGGCCAGTACTCGTGGTGGTCGGTATCATGTTATTTTTTGCATTCAAATATCTAAAATAAGCATATGGAACACACAGTACAAGAAGCACTCAAGCGTCACTGGCGTTTGACCTATACGAGTTTCGCTTTTCTCATCGCTATTTTGTATGATGTGTTTTTTTGGGGACAGCAACCAGGGCTTGGGTTTATGTTGTTTGTGGGTTTGTACGTACTTGGTTTTTCAGTACTTGCACTCCTCAGCGATCAAGTTCACAATCCAAAAGCACTTTTGTTGCTCATACCAATTTTTATATTTTCTTTAGACATATTATTTTATAATAATATGTTTGTGCGTAATTGGGTGATGTTATTTATTGCAGTACTTTTATTCTTGTTTTCAGTTTTATTAACATTGAAAAATCCAAAAAAACATTTATTTTCTTTTTCAGAGATTCCTGTGTTACGTAGCCTTGGACTTCCTTTGACCAAGATAGGTCAGGTATGTCGCGATTTGTTTTCTTCAAAAAAGAAAAAGCATAGTGAACTGTATAAAAAGATTGCACTTGCATTGACCATTGCTGCACCAATTTTGTTTATCTTCGGTCTATTATTTGTAAATGCTGATGCAGTGTTTGCTCAGTGGATTAATAATGTATTCAGTTTTGATTTTAATATAAAAGAAGAGACGGTGTGGCGTTTTGTGCGGACTATCCTTCTGACCTTACTCCTTGGAGGATTATTTTATACTGTGATTGATCCGTCCTATGTTTTGAAAGAAAAGAAGTTTCGTGCATTCAAGATCGATAATACGGTTATCTCTATTGTTCTTGGACTTGTGAATGTGTTGTTTATGCTTTTTGTATTTATTCAGCTCAACTATTTATTTGGATCACATGATTTTGTGGTACAAAACAATATTAAGTTTGCAGAATACGCGCGCAGTGGATTTTTTCAGCTTGCGTGGGTGATTGCACTTGCGGCCGCCATGCTTATTGTGTTTTATAGATCAGCGGTACACCACGGAAGTCATACTCTGTTAAAAATTTTAAAAGTATTACTCGTGGTGCAGGTCGGTGTGATTGCTATGTCTGCGCTCAAGCGCATGAATATATACCAAGATCAATTCGGCTATACCGTACTAAGATTATATGTAGAATGGTTTATTTATTTTAGTGTTATTATTTTGACGCTGTCAGCAGTCAGTATTTCTATTGATTGGAAGTTTAGAAATTTTTTATATACGAGCATGGTGCTGGGTGTGGGAGCCATGTGTATCGTCTCGTCTATAAATGTTGACCGTGTTATCGCACGTGAAAACGTGGATCGCTATATAAATGAAGGGAAAGAGTTGGATATGAGGTATCTCATATTTGACCTTTCCTTGGACGCGGCACCAGAGATCAAGCGAGCGTTTGATGCGGGATTTGTATATACCAAATTAGGAAGTAACCCGTCGTATCTTGTTAACGACATCGAAAAGGTGTATTTTGGAAAATCGAGAATACGTACATATGGAAGACTTTCGAACAAGTGGTACAATCATTTTTCAGATATAGAACAATCGTGGAGGGAATTTAATTTCGGAATACAAAAATTAAAGAATTTATAAGGTATGCTTACATCACACGAACTACGACAAAAATATTTAGACTTTTTCAAGTCAAAAGATCATGCGATTATTTCGTCAGCATCTTTGATTCCAGAAAACGATCCAACAGTATTATTCACTACTGCAGGCATGCATCCGCTTGTACCATACTTGATGGGTGAAAAGCATGCAGAAGGTACGAGGCTTACTGATGTACAAAAATGTGTAAGAACAGGGGACATTGATGAAGTTGGTGACATCGGTCATCTCACATTTTTTGAAATGCTTGGCAATTGGTCTTTGGGAGATTATTTCAAGGAAGAAGCTATTGAAATGAGTTGGGAATTTCTCACATCAAAAGAATATCTCGGACTTGACCCAAAGAAGTTGGCCGTAACAGTGTTTGAGGGAGATGACGATGCACCATTTGATGAAGAGTCAAAACAAAAATGGCTTTCACTCGGTGTGCCTGAACATAAGATTGCTGCACTACCAAAAAAAGATAATTGGTGGGGCCCTGCAGGACAGACCGGTCCATGTGGTCCAGACTCAGAAATGTTTTATTGGGTTGGTGAATCAGAATTTCCAGATGAATCAAGTAATCCAGGAACTGATGAAGATAATTGGCTTGAGATCTGGAACGATGTGTTCATGCAATACACTAAGCAAAAAGACGGATTATTTATTCAGTCTACTCAAAAAAATGTTGACACCGGTATGGGGCTGGAGCGTACGGTGACCGTACTTAATGGTTTTTCTGACGTGTACCAGATTGACACAATGAAACCTTTGGTAGAAAAGATCGAAGAAATTTCTGGAAAGAAATATGGAGAAGATGAAGAGATACTCATGTCTATGCGTGTAATTGTAGACCATGTTCGCACCGCAAGTATGATTATGGCAGATGATCTCGGTGTTGCACCGAGTAATGTGGACCAAGGTTATGTCGTTCGTAAACTTATCCGTCGTGTTATTCGTCATGGAAAGAAATTAGGAATTGAACAAAATTTTTGTGTAGATATGGCAAAGCGTGTTATTGAGATTTTTGCCGATGTATATCCAGAAGTGAAACGTAATCAAGATTTTGTTTTGCGCGAAATGGAGAACGAAGAAAATAAATTTAGACAAACTCTTGAGCAAGGTATTAAAGAATTTGAAAAACTACTCAAAGGTTTTGCAATGGCATTGGAAAAGACAGGAAATAAAATTACAGAAATTTCTGGAAAGCAAGCATTCAAACTGTATGATACGTATGGATTTCCACTTGAGATGACGCAGGAGCTTGCACAGGAAAATGATTTGACTGTTGATGAAAAAGGTTTTAATGATGCGTTTAAAAAACACAAAAACTTGTCTCGTGAAGGTGCCGAGCAAAAGTTCAAGGGCGGTCTTGCTGATCACGGAGAGATGAGCACAAAGTATCATACCGCAACACACTTGCTTCATGATGCCTTGAGAAAAGTTCTAGGGAGTCACGTGGCGCAAAAGGGAAGTAATATTACTGCTGACAGATTGCGGTTTGATTTTACACACGGAGAAAAAATGACAGATGAGGAAAAAAAGAAAGTAGAAGATATAGTAAACAATGCTATTTCAAAAAAACTTGCCATATCTATGGAAGAAATGACGGTGGAAGAAGCAAAAGACCAAGGTGCTATTGGACTGTTTGGTGATAAATATGGTGAGAAAGTAAAGGTATACAGTATCGGTGCAGGTGACGATATTGCAAGTAAAGAAATTTGTGGTGGTCCTCATGTAGAGAATTTAAATGACATGGGACACTTTCGAATCAAAAAAGAAGAATCGTCTTCTGCAGGTATTCGTCGTATCAAAGCCATTCTTGAATAATTTTTAACAAGGAATTATATGCAAGATCTAAAACAACCTCCTACACAACAGCCTCCACAGACTCCTGGGTCGCAAGCACCAATGGACCCAATAGCAAAATCAAAGTTTCGCTCAGGTTTTGTTTGGTTTGTTGTGTTGGGAATAGTATTTTATTTTGGTGTTGAGTTTTTAATAAAAAATGAACATCTTATAGATAATTTTTTAGATGGTGAATTAGATAGGGTTGCTCCGGTGGAAAATACTGATAGTCTCTTAGAAGATGAAATTGAAAATTTGGATTCAGCAATCGAATCTTTGAATTTACCCGTCGGGACAGTTGAACATGTAAGATATAATTCTGACCTCGCATCAATCACAGGACTATGTACACAAAGATGGGATGATATTGATTTTATACTTGCCGGTGTGGCTAACACAGAGTCACATATTAGGACAAACGTTCTAAATTGGTATTTGACTGTGTATGAGTATCAAAATCCAGGTGAAACTCCTCATATATCTCAATACGAGCTTGGTATAGTAGCTTCGCGTATACTTTACACAGCTGTTGTCGATGGTATATTTGAAATTTCAGCACTTGAATATTATGAAGATGTGGATGAGACTCGACAGGTGTGGTATAACATCGTGGTCCAGGAGAATGATTCTATTACTGTAATTAAGAAGGCACAGACAGAACCACTTGATAATGACACTATATTTGATTTGATCTATGAAATGACGTACGACAGTAATTGTGTGAGGATATGATAAAAAAAACCGCTCGATATTTCTGGTCGGTACGAGATCAACTTATTAAGTATTTTATTGTAGGGTTTTCAGGAGTATTTTTGGATGTTGGGTTCTTGGCCCTGTTTTCCAAGGTTTTTGGCTGGAATCCTACTATTTCAGTGGTGCTTTCTCAGATTATAGCGCTTATTTACAACTTTCTACTCAATAAGTACTGGTCTTTTGCTAATAAGGAGATGCCTCATCAGCAAATCGTGCGTTATTCCATACTTGCAGGGGCAAACGCTATTTTTGCTACTGGAGTCATGTACATATTCAATGAGCTCCTTGGTTTTGAAGAATTATTGGTCAGACTTGGTACAATAGCCCTGTCTGTATCTTGGAACTTCTTCTTATATAAGTATTGGGTGTATAGAGAGGTGGTAAAAGAAAAATTGTAAAATAAATTAGAAAATAGTAATATAATTATATTATCTACTAATAACATATATATGACATCAGAAAGCCAAAGAGGTTTGGAAGCAAATGCTGCTATGAGAGCATCTTCTGAACCGACTTCATCACAAGATTCTGGGATTTTAGAAAGACGAAATGGCTTACCAGTTATTAGTCGAGATAATTTTAGTTCTCTTGCATCTTTAGACGATGGTAAGACCAGATCTTTTGTGGGTTATTTTGTTTATGAAAGTGGTGAAAGTGATCCTGTCTTTCAAGATGTGATAATGACAGGAGGTTTGAGAAAAAAGGATTTACAAGGGCATGAATCTATTAGATTAAAGGTAATGGGGACAGCCTCATCAGGAATGGAAAGAGAGCCAAAAGATGTTGATGAATACAAAATGTTAGTTGATATCCCTGATTCAGTTCAAGATCAGTTAGGCATAAGAATGTTGATTACGAATGATATTATTCCTGTCGCCGAATTTGAGGAAAAGAAAGGAGACCCGGAAGATCCAGATTTGATAGCTGGCTCAACTATTAGTTATGAAATGCCAGATTCTAGACAATTTGTTGATGGTAAGCTGGAGAAAGACCCTATAGCTCGAGAAAAAGCCGCTATCATCAATCAGATGGTTGTAGATTTTATAGAAAGAGGTGGTGATCTGACTAAATTAAGAAGTTTCATAGAATTGCTAGAGAAAAAAATGGAAGAGATGGATAATATTCTAGATAGTTCAGTTAGTCGATAAAATAGAAAGTTTGTTTGTTAGTCTTAGGCTCAGATATACCTATTGTATTTTTAGCCAAATTTAGCTATAATTACTACGTAAAGTCCCTATGGGGCCACGCAGTATTACCTTATCCACGTTTAGTCCTTGACATTGTTTTAACTTTAGGTTAAAATAGTGTCGCTAATTTCAATTTACACATGGGAAAGAATAAGGATGTAATTGAGGTCCGAGGCAGAATTGAAGAATTATTGCCCGGAGCAAAATTTCGTGTGATCCTCGAAAATGATCACGAAGTCACTGCACACCCTGCAGGCAAGATGCGTATGTATAACATTCGTATGAGTGTCGGCGATGAGGTGAAAGTGGAGATGACTCCGTATTATTTGACCAAGGGTCGTATCACGTATCGTTTCTAAAAGTTATAAATCTCAACTAGTGCGGTGGAGCTTTGCCCGTCTTAGAGGCGAAGCTGCGATATCGCGGCAGTAGTTGACGATTTTTTATTACTAAAGACATATGAAAGTAAAAGCATCAGTTAAAAAACGTTGTAAAGATTGCAAGACCGTCATTCGTCGTGGTGTACGTCATGTTATTTGTAAGAATCCTCGACACAAACAACGTCAAGGAACAAAACAACGTGTTAAAGCCTAATAATTTAAAAACATAAAATAATCCGAAGATATACTTGGATTAGTTAATGAAAATAATATGAGAGTAGCGGGAGTAACAATTCCAAAGGAAAAACGAGTTGTCATCGCATTGACATATGTATTTGGTATTGGTCCAACAACTTCAAAAAAGATTTTGGAGCAAGCACAAGTACCAGAACACACCAATGTAAAAGATCTTACCCAAGATCAAGAAGACAAGATTCGTAATTTGATCGAAAAAGCTCATAAAACAGAAGGTGATCTTCGTCGTGAGGTTTCATCAAACATTAAACGACTTAAAGATATCAAAGCATATCGTGGTACACGTCACGCAAAACGTCTTCCAGCTCGTGGTCAGAGAACCAAGACAAACAACAGAACATTGCGTGGTAACAAGCGTGCTCTTGCCGTGAGTGGTAAAAAAGGACCTGCTCAAAAAACCTAAATATAGATCACAAATTTTTATAATATGGCTAAGAAAGTTAAAAAGACAGCAAAAAAGAAAAAGAATCTACGTTCAATATCACATGGTAGAGCGTATATTCAGGCTACATTCAACAACACAATTGTTACTATTACCGATCAAAACGGTGATGTGATTGGTTGGGGATCTGCAGGTAAAGAAGGATTCAAAGGACCAAAGAAGTCAACTCCTTATGCAGCAGGTATTGTAGTAAAATCAATCGTAGAGTCAATCAAACCATACGGATTGAAAGAAGTAAACGTTTTTGTAAAGGGTATCGGTGGTGGTCGTGAGGCTGCTATTCGTGGTCTTAATACAAATGGTATTCAAGTATTGTCTGTGAAGGATATGACACCTATTCCACACAATGGATGTCGTCCTCCTAAGAGACGTAGAGTTTAATTAGAATAAAAGATATGGGAAGATATATTGGACCAAAAAATAAAATAGCACGACGTTTTCGTATCAATTTAGGTTTGAAAACAAATGCGACAAAGGTTGCACGACGTATCAATCAGGCTCCTGGAGTACATGGACCAAATAAGCGTCGTGGTTCTGTGTCTGCATATGGTAAACAACTTCTTGAAAAACAAAAAGCGAAACTCATGTATAATATACGTGAGAAACAATTTCGTTCTTATGTAGAAAAAGCAAATGCCATGCAAGGGGATTCAGGTGTAAACTTACAACAACTCCTCGAAATGCGCATGGACAATGTGGTATATCGTATGGGATTTGCAGAGACTCGTGCACAAGCTCGACAGTTTGTAAGTCATGGTATGTTTACATTGAATGGAAAGAAAATGACTGTTCCTTCACATATCGTACGTGTTGGAGACGTCGTAGCTCTCAAAGAAAACAAAACAAAAAAGAAAATTTTTGAAGGTCTTGAAGAAAGACTCGCACACAAAGAATTACCATCTTGGGTTTCTGTTGATCCAACAGCAAAGACGGGTAAAACATTGAGTCAGCCTCAAGAACGTGATTTTGAAAAGGTGTTTGACGTTAAACTTATCATTGAGTATTATTCAACTCGATAATTTAAAATGCCTGTTAACCAAAACTATATGGATTATATACTTCTACCATCAACAATCGAATTTCAGGAGACTGAAGACAAAAATGTTGGAAATTTGATTATCACACCATGTCATCAAGGCTATGGTACAACAATTGGTAATTCACTACGCAGAGTTTTGCTTTCTTCAATTGAAGGTGTTGCTGTTGAAACAGTTAAGATCGAAGGTGTGCAGCATGAGTTTTCATCAATTGACGGTGTTTTAGAAGACGTTGTAGAGGTTATGCTCAACTTGAAGCAACTTGCAGTAGTTTCACACGCTGATCAGCCTATTACACTTACCATTTCAAAAAAAGGAAAAGGTGATGTAACTGCAGCTGACTTTGAAAAAAATTCAGATATCGAAATCATGAATCCAGAATTGAAGATTGCTACCATCACTGGTGACAAAGAATTCAATTTGGAAGTAATTGTTGGTAAAGGGCTTGGGTATGTTCCAGCTTCAGAAAAAGATAGTAAAAACTTAGATCTTGGTACTATTCTCGTAGATTCATTCTACTCACCAATTAAAGATGTCGGGTATAAAGTAGAAAATACTCGTGTTGGAGATGTGACTGATTATGAGAAAGTAACAGTTCGTATTGAAACAAACGGTACTATTTCCCTAAAGGAAGCAGTCGCACGTGGTACAAAAATCCTTATGGATCACTACAGTCTTGTGCTTGATGGCGCAGGAACAGTAGCTGCTCCGGCCAAGAAGGCAAAGAAAGAGGAAGTGCCTGAAGAGGAGACTGCGGAATAATTTGGTAATTTCCCACATAATAATTATATGAGACATAGAAAGAAAAATGTAAAATTAGGAAGAACAAAAGCACCACGAAAGGCGTTGCTTCGCAACTTGGCTGAAAGTTTGGTATTGCATGGTGCAATTACCACAACCAAAGCAAAAGCAAAAGCATTGCGTAGTGTTGTTGAACCTTTGATTACCAAAGCAAAAAAGAATCATCCAATTGACAAAGAAAAAATCAATCAAGTTTTGTATACTGGTAAAGCACAAAAGAAACTTATTGAAGAAATCGCACCTCAATACAAAGAACGTGAAGGCGGATATACACGTACTACCAAATTGGGTACACGTCCAAACGATGGTGCAGAAAAAGTTAAAATCGAATTAGTTTAAAAATAATTTTTAGATCCTGATATTCGGATAATCCAGATTGACGGATGTAACATCTGTAAATCTGGATTATCCGGAAATCCGTATATTAAATTCTATGGAAGAATATAAACGAGAAACAATTGAGTTAGATGCAACAGATAGAGCTGTTGGTCGTGTTGCAACAGAAGCAGCAACAATTCTCATTGGTAAACATAAGCCAACATTTGAGCGTCATATTGACCGTGGTGACTTTGTGGTGATTAATAACGCAGGCAACGTGAAGTTCACAGGTAAAAAGCTTGTACAGAAAGATTATTACCGTCATACACAATATCCAGGTGGACTTATTACTACTGCAATGAAAAAAGTATTTGAAAAAGATCCAACTGATGTTATGAGACGTGCAGTATATAGCATGCTTCCAAAAAACAAATTGAGAAAAGAAATGCTCAAGCGTTTAACTATCAACATTTAATTGATACTACAGAGTTTTAACAAATATTTTAGATCCTGATATTCGGATAATCCAGATTTACAGATGTTACATCCGTCAATCTGAATTATCCGGAAATCCGTATATTAAAGAAATATGAATACACAAACAAAAAAATCTGATTCTATGGCACGAGCTGTCGGACGACGCAAAAAAGCTTCTGCTCGCGTACGTATTGCTCCAGGAAAAGGCGCAATTGTGGTAAATGATAAAGATTACAAAGTATTTTTTCCTACAAAAATTTTACAAGACAAAGTTCTTTCTCCATTGGTAATTACCAGTAAAGAGAAAAGCTTGGATGTGACCGTAAAAGTAGTTGGTGGTGGTCCTGCTGGACAAGCCGGTGCCGTACGACATGGTATTGCTCGCGCACTTGTAGAATGGAATGAAGAATTGAAACCAGCGCTCAAAGCTGAGGGATTCATGACACGTGATCCACGTGCAAAAGAACGTAAAAAACCAGGTCTTCACAAAGCACGTCGTGCTCACCAGTGGAGAAAGCGTTAAAAACTATTTCAAACATTTAGACACCATCCGAAAGGGTGGTGTTTTTTATTGGGTTAACAAGTAACTAGTTTACTAGTCAACTAGTTACTTGTTAACTTCGTTCATTGCTCCCATGCGTTTTTTAAGGTAAAATATACTCATTATGAGTACATCGGTTGCAAAAAACACCGCCTTCATGACAGTGGCATCAGTATTCCAAAAGATCATTGCTTTTGGGTATTTTGCGATTATTGCGAGAAGTGTTGGGGCAGGGGATACAGGGAAGTATTTCTTTGCTCTTTCTTTTACCACCATCTTTGTGGTGTTTGTAGATCTGGGTTTGACCAATGTGATGGTGCGTGAGGCAGCAAAACTCAAAGAAAAAGTGCAGGAATATTTTTCTGCTATTTTGTTTGTAAAATTTTTCTTGAGTATTCTTACATATGTTGCAGCGGTTATTGTAATAAACGCAATGGGATATCCAGTAGAAACAAAACATCTTGTTTATGTTTCTGGGATCACCATGTTATTTGATTCGCTTCACCTGTCTTTGTATGGCACGCTTCGTGCAATTGGAAATTTGAAATATGAGGCGATCGGTATGGTGGGAAGTCAGCTCACGACCTTGATCCTTGGTTCAGTATTTTTGTATGTTGGTTTGCCACTTATTTATCTCATGGTCGCTTTTCTCATACCAAGTATACTAAATGTTTTGTTTGCATATACGATTGTGCATAGAAAATATAATATTAAGTTGAGATTAACGTACAATAAAAAAGTTTTGCGTTATATTATTCCCATTGTGATTCCTTTTGCTCTGGCGGGTATTTTTGGAAGAGTGTATTCATATATTGATTCAGTATTACTTTCTAAGCTTGCGGGGGATGTGGTAGTTGGCTGGTATAGCATTCCGTACAAAGTTGCATATGCATTTCAGTTTATTCCAATGGCACTGGTCGCGGCACTCTATCCACGATTCAGTGAATATTTTGTTCATGACAAAGAAAAATTACATTATGTATTCCACCAAGGTATCAAATACTTACTTTTGGTCGCGTTACCACTTGTCGTGGGCATCTCTTTGCTTTCCCGAGAAATAGTCACCACACTCTTTACTGATGAATATATTAATTCTATTTTACCACTTCAGATTCTCATGGTAGGGATAGTATTCTCGTATCTGAATATCCATTTCGGGGCACTGCTTAATGCTTGTAATAAGCAAGTTACACAGACTGTTTTGATAGGAATAGTAATGATACTCAATATTGGCTTCAATATCGTTTTTATACCTCAATATGGGGCCGTAGGAGCCGCTCTGGCAGCTGTTTTGGGTAATATTGGGCTCATGCTCATGAGTCTGTTTATTGTGCCTAAAATCACAAAAATCAACGTCCGATTTTTGGGAGAGGCTATGATAAGACTCATCTTATCTGCTGGAGTAATGGGTGCATTGGTATGGTATACTAATATGCATATGGGATTTGTCTTTGCGATTGTCGCAGGGCTTATTTCATATCCAGTTATGTTATTTATTACACTAGCAGTTACAAGGAAACAGATGGCGGAAATGGTGAATTTAGTTAAAAAGTAAAAAGTTTGAAAGTTCATAAAGAACTTACAATACGTAAAAACTTTATAACTTTAAGAACTTTATAAACTTTCAAACTTATATCTATGAAAAAAATATTAATTACAACTCTTGAATATCCGCCGCATGTCGGTGGTGTGGCAACGTATGTTCACCAGATGGCGCAAGCTATGGATAAAGAAAAAGTGGTGGTCCTCGCGCCAAAGATGAAAGGTGATACACAATGGGATGAGGGTGTACAATACAAAATCATTAGAAAAAAACAATTATTTCCAAAATTTGTTTGGCCACGGTGGATAAAACTTGTTTTTCAGATGAGAAAGATTGTTAAGCAAGAAGAAATTGAAATAATTCTTATCAATCATGTATTACCAGTCGGGTACGTGGGATGGATAATCAAGAAGATGTTGAAAGTTCCATACGTTATTATCTCTCACGGAACGGATATACTCATGGGGACACGCAATAAGTGGAAGATTAACATGGTAAAAAAGGTAATGGGAGAGTCAGAACAGATCATTTTTAATAGTGAATCACTCAAGCGAAGATTGTTACGCGTACTTCCTGAATTTGAAAATAAATCCACTGTATCATACCCATGTCCTGACAAAGAATTTTTGTCTCCACCTCCACAAGAGGAAATTGATAGACTTCGTAGCACGCTTGCGCTTGAAGGAAAAAAGGTGTTACTAACTGTATCGCGTATAGAAGATGGCAAAGGATTTCCTCATCTCGTACGTGCCATACCAAAGCTACTCGAAAGTGAACCACATCTTGTTTGGCTCATTGTGGGAGACGGTCCCAAAAAACAAGAAATTCTCAATGATATTCAAAAACATTCATTACAAAACGTCGTCCGTTATGTAGGCGAAGTTCCTCATGAAGATTTGAAAGTATATTATTATTTGGCTGATGTGTTTGCGTTATTCACTCATCCAGACGAAGGACGAGAAGAGGGTCTCGGTCTGGTGTTTTTAGAAGCTGCAGCCACCGGACTTCCTATAGTTGCAGGAAAGAGTGGTGGAGTGGAGGAAGCAGTACTTCATACACAGACAGGAATTGTTATCGACGTGCAGCAGCAAGCCATGGCTATGGATGATACAATATTACAATTACTTCAAAACGAAGAATATGCCAATCGTCTTGCAGATAATGCAAAGAAAAGAATTGAAACAAGTTTTCGCTGGGATAGTCAGCTGAAAAAACTTGAGGAGTGGATTGGAGCAATTAGTTAGAAAGTTGTAAAGTATATAAAGTACTTTTTAACTTTTTACTTTATAAACTTTAAAATCAAATATGAAAGATTTAAAATTAAAAGAAGGGGAGCGAATTGTGGACGAAGTTCGTCAATACGGCCTCACTACCATATGGTCATGGGTGGGAGGATTTTTGCTTTTATCTATTGCAGCGTTTTTTATGTTTTGGTTATTTCGTCATGATTGGTGGGGACAGGGCTTGTTTGGGTTACTTATTATTACTGGTTTATTTATATTTTTCCGCACTTATTTTTTGTGGAAGAAAAATGTGTTTTTCATTACGACGCATCGACTTATAGATATTGAACAGCAAGGTTTTTTTCATCGTGTGGTTTCTGAAATTCCGTATGACCAGGTCGAAGATGTGTCAGGAAAGGTGAGTGGTATGTTTGGAATGGTCTTTCGCTATGGTGACGTACGTATACAAACCGGAAGTGGAAAGGTAAAAATAATAGTTCCTCATGTAAAACGTCCACTCCAACTCCAACAACAGATAAATGAAATGAGAGAGCGTCATGTTTCTAAATACGCTCATGAATTTAGTGGAGATGTGGCAGAAGTCATTATTGATAAGCTCTATGAGCTCGAATTACCAGATTTGAGACGTGTACAAAAGGTGCTTGATAAGCGTGCAAAGAAATTAAATGAGAAAGAATAAAATGGCTCTAAAAGGGTCATTTTTTAACACAGTTAGAGCTATTCATCAAAATGTAGATATGGTATACTTCTCTTTATGAAAAGAGATGAACAACGATCCTCTGTAGGGCGCTTTTTTGCATCGCGTAGTTTTTTGGTTATTGCACTTGTGGTGATGACATTGTTTACTCTTGGGTTTGCGCGAGCGTATTATCAGGATTACAAGGTCAAACAGCAGATCAATCAGCTGGAAGAAGAGGTAAAGTTACTTGAAAATAAGAAAATTGAGTCTATTGATATTCTCAAGTATGTTGCGAGTGACAAATACGTCGAGGACAAGGCACGAACCGAGCTCAATATGAAGGCTCCGGGTGAGCAGGTTATATTTATTCAGGATTTGAACGAGGAAAACAGGGAGGGAGCGCTAAACGATGAGTACCGAGGAGAGGATGGACAAGTGCTCTCAAATCCGGTAAAATGGTTCTATTATTTCATTCATAAATCTCTCCCACCTGGGGAATAATATCTAATATTTAGAATATGTCAGAAGAACAAAACGTTTCTGTTGAAAAGGAACAGAAAGAAAAAAAAGGAGGTTCTCTAAGCGCAGTTCACATGCTTGTGCTTGGATTTGTTATCGCACTTCTTGTAGGTGTGGGTATCTTTTATTCTGTCGGGGTGAAAGGAATAAAAGCTCAATCACAGTCTCCAATTACACTGAGTGCTGCAGGATTTTTTAAATTACCTGTAGCAAAGGTAGGTGGCTCTAAAATTCTGTATGCTGATTATGTAGATAATATTGCTGCAATGCAATTATTTTATGATACTGATACCGAAGGACTACCAATACCAACTGACGAAGAAATGTCAGACTTTGTATTAAGTCGATTGATTATAAATAAAGTTATTGGTTCTGCTGCAGAGGAACTAGGTGTTTCACTTAGTGAAGAAGAATTAGATGTAGTAGTAGAAAATCAAATTTTGGTAAATTTTGAAAACAGAGAAAAAGCAGACGAAGAAATTCTTAGTCGGTATGGATGGACATTTGATGAATTTATCCAGAAAATTGTAGAACCAACAGAGTTGGAAAAGAAGCTTAGTGACGAATATATGGCTGCAAACCAAGCAAATCCAGAAGATGTTCGTGCACAGGCCGAGGAAGTTCTCGAACGTATAAAAAATGGTGAAGAATTCGAAACCCTTGCTGCAGAATTTGGATCTGATGGAACCAAAGAGGTCGGTGGTGATCTCGGTTGGTTTGGTAAAGGTGCTATGGTCCCTGAATTTGAAGCAGCTGCTTTTGCACTTGAGGCAGGAGAACTCAGCGAAGAGTTGGTAGAAACACAATTTGGATATCATATTGTGCGTACAGATGACAAACGAACAGTGACTGATGAAGAAACTGGAGAAGAATCAGAAGAAGTGAGTGCGCGACATATCCTGTTTATGACAGGAGCTGGAGATGCGGCAGATTTCCGTCAGTTTATGAATGATAAATTACAAAATTCTGATGTACAAGTGGTAGAAGGTATACACAATCCATTTGAAGAATTTTTCAAAACAGAAGTTCCAGAATAACAATCTTTTAGAAGAATATTTAAACCACGCATAAGCGTGGTTTAAAATGCGGGATTAGTATAGTGGTAATACGTTTGCTTCCCAAGCAAAAGTCGCCAGTTCGATTCTGGTATTCCGCTCAAATCAGGCCGCTGTAACAAGTTGATATGAAGCAAATTCAATAACTTTCAGAGCTAGTGTAAATAGTGCTGCTATAGGAAGTAGCCACCATTTAATGAACAATTGTTTTTTTGAAAAAAAGAATATTAGTAAGAGAATAACAATCAAACAAATTGAATAGGTTATCAAAGAAAATTCTTTTGCTTCTTCTGCAAGAGGGGAATTGATAGTAAAAGATATGTATAATCTATAAATATTCCACAAAGATAAAAAACTATAGATTGCGATGTTCAAAAATTTCATATTAATTAGATTACATTAAATTGAATTAAGTATACATCTAATAAATTAATTAGACAACGCATGTTAAAACAATCAGACCACTACAAAATAAAAGTAACGGTGCCACTTGAGTCAGCTGATAGTGTCCGCGATGCACTCGGGAGTGCTGGCGCAGGAAGATTCAATAAGTACGATCATTGTTCTTTCATGTATCCAGTGAAGGGTAGTTTTCGTCCACTCGAAGGAGCCAGTCCAGCAATTGGGAGTGTGGGAAATGTAGAAGAGGTGGATGAAATGTGTATCGAATGTATATGTCACAAAGATATTATTGAGGAAGTGGTCGTCGCATTAAAGAAGGCTCATCCATATGAAGAGCCTGCGATTGACATACTTCCGAGGTTTGAAATAAGTTAGCTAGTTTGTAAGTTAACTAGTTATCCAGTTATTAAATAAAAAAATCATCCTTTTGGGGGTGATTTTTTTGAGCCGAAAACGGGGATCGAACCCGTGACCTACGCGTTACGAGTGCGTCGCTCTACCAACTGAGCTATCTCGGCATACTTACAGAGAATATATTATCAAGTCTATGCTCGTTCGTCAATCATAATTATGGTACTCAATATATAATTATGATATAATATTTTTAGTTAGTAAGTTAGCTAGTTCATAAGTAGCTAGTCAACTTATAAACTAGCTAACTAGTAAACTAAACATGTGATCGTTCTCAAGAATTTATCAAAACAATATACACGCGATAGTGTTGGCCTCCATGAGGTCGATCTTCATATTCAGCCAGGTGAATTTGTGTCAGTAGTTGGACAAAGTGGTACTGGTAAGACTACTATGGTGAAGCTTCTTATTGCAGAAGAACGTCCAAGTGCTGGGAAAATAGAAATTGGTGGATGGGATATTACTAATATCTCCCGACATGATGTACCCTTACTTCGTCGTCAGATTGGAGTGATTTTTCAAGATTTCAAATTATTACCCCAAAAGACAGTGCTTGAAAATGTTGAGTTTGCCCTAGAGGTTGCAGGAGAACGTAAAAGCCGTATCCAACAAGTGGTTCCTAGAGTTCTCGATATTGTAGGTCTTTCGCACAAGAATGAGCGATATCCTCATCAGTTGTCAGGTGGTGAGCAACAGCGTGTAGCTATAGCACGTGCACTTGTGCATCGCCCAAAGATTCTTGTAGCTGATGAGCCTACGGGAAATTTGGATTCTATAAATACACAAGAGATTATAGAGATTCTCAAAAAAATTAATGAGTTTGGTACTACCATTCTACTAGTAACACACAATAGAGAAGTGGTAAATCAACTCAAGCGTCGTGTGGTCACACTACACGATGGTCGTCTGATTTCAGACGAACATAAAGGTAAATATCGTCTTTAAGTTTACAAGTTGATAAGTTAGCAAGTAACTAGTTAACTTGTAAACTTATCAACTTATCAACTAACAATTTTATGCTTGCAAGCTTTTTTCGAATAGTAAAGTTCTCCCTTCAGGATATATTCCGTAACATGAGTCTGTCATTTATGACCGTACTTATTTTGATACTCATGTTGTTGTCTATCAACACATTGATTGTGGTACGTGTGATCACTGATGAATCTATAAAGACAGTAAAAGAACAAATCGATGTGAGTATCTATTTCCACCCTGAAAGCACTGAGGAAGAAATTGCAGAAGTGCGTGAGTATGTAGGTTCGTTTCCTGAAGTTGAAAATGAAGTATATCAGACCAAAGAAGAAGTGTTAGAAGATTTTAAAGAAACATATTCAGATAACAGAGATATATTATCTTCACTCGATGAGCTAGGAGAAAATCCTTTGGGACCAACACTTATTGTGAAGACGCGTGAGCCAAAAGATTATGAGAAAATTATCAATGCACTGAGTGTCCCTGAATATGAAAATATTATAGAAGCAAAAACATTTGGTGACACACAGGTAGCAATAGATAGAATTCATTCAGTTACTACACAGGTAGAGAGATTTACGTATTTCCTTACCGCACTTTTTGCAACAATTGCATTTGTTATTATATTCAATACGATTCGTGTAGCGATTTACACACAGCGTGCTGAGATTGGTATCAAGCGACTTGTGGGTGCAACAAATTGGTTCATTAGTGGACCATACATGCTCGAATCTCTCATTTTTTCTATTATTAGTGTTGCGGTGACATATGGAATTGCACATTTTTCTCTTGGGTTCCTCGATCCATACATGAGCGTAGTTTTTGGTGAACAAGAACTTCTCGCAAATTACTTTAGCTCACATATTTTCTTTATACTTGGTATAGAATTTGTCTCAGTATTCTTACTTACGATTGTATCAAGCGGACTTGCCATGAGAAGGTATTTGAAGACGTAAGGTTTTGTAAACAAAAAAAAGACACGATCAATTCGTGTTTTTTTGACTAAATTTAGCTAAAAAAATGCATAGATACCTTGACAAAATAGTTGATTTGTGCTATATTGTTTTGTTTGATATTGATTCAAGCGAAGCTCTTTTAAGTTTATCTAATGTCCCTGGGTTATATAAGGATCAAAATATGGTTTTTATATAACCCAGGAACGATGCCCCTAATGCGCATCAATTCTCAAGATGATAGGATAGAAAATCATGAGCGAGATGAAGAAGGGTCTGGTCGCCGAAAACGTGGACGACCTCAGAGGTCTGCTCGAGGGCGAGAAGAAGTTCAAGCTCGTCATCGTAGAGAGAAACAAGGAGAGTGACTTCGGTGCTCTCAGCGGTCCCATCATCTTCCGGGAGGATGAGGACGGGGAGTACATGAGCGTGTTCCCGAAGCTTTCTCCGTCTCCGTTCCGATTCCACATCGGCGAAGGACTCCTGTTCGAGGAGCAGACGGATGGAAGTCTCCACTTCACGCACACCGACTACAAGTGGCGGCTCATTCGCCTGGATGTCTCTCGGAAGGTTTCCGAGCACGACAAGGGGGTTTCCGAGCTGCTTCTTCACCGGCGGTTCCACCTCGAGGTGATCCATCAGCCCGTCGGCACCGTCGACAAGTACGACGTGAGTGGCGAAGTCTGGATCGCGGGTCAGCTGATCTCGACCCACATCTCGATCCCCACTACCGCTCATCAGATGCCCTTCGCGCTCTACCTGCGAGGGTCCGGCGAGCTCGGAGACCTCTTCTTCGAGGAGAACGAGTACGGCGGCATCACGTTCTACTACGCGAGCAAGCGGCACGTCTACGAGCTCGTTCGCGTCAACACCTACTAGGGGGAGAAATGAACAACATTAGAGCGCCGTGAGGGAAGCGGCGAAAAACAAGTTCCCTTCCCAAATATCTTTTTTACTTAAAGTAGAAAAAATTGAGGAATAAAAAACCACCAAAGTAGGTGGTTTTTTATTTGTTCGCGGACAGGGATTCGAACCCCGATAGCCAGTACCAAAAACTGGAGTCCTACCATTAGACGATCCGCGATTAACCTTCGCCAAGGCTACGGCTGACAAGTTATTTTATACCAATATTTTGTGATATAACTTGTCCACCGAAACTTTAGTGTAGGTGGAGACGATCCGCGAATAAGACGATAATATGATACTATATATAATATGATTTGTCAATATAATTGCCCACATTGAATGGTCTATATTGAAATGGTATACTCCTGAATATAATAAAATTTCTATGCATATATCCCAAAGAACATTTTGGCTTGGGGCAGCCATAATAAGTGGTGTGGTATTTTTGAGCCTGGTTGTTTTTTTGATTGTGTCGATGGGGGCGGCTGGTTTTGCCAAAGAGGGTGATTATGATATGAAAAAAGCTTATGAGCAAAGGGAGGCTGAAGGGGTAGCTCTAGAGCTGTCCGTACAGGATATCTCAGAAGCCGCGATTGATGAAAAAAAAGAGGATATATTACCAAAACGCAGCGCCAAAATCAGAGCAGTAGGGGATATGATGCTTGATCGCACTGTGTACTTGCACAGCTTAAAGGCTGATGATTTTTCGTTTCCATTTTTGAATATTGCAGATTTTTTGCTCGACGCCGACTTAACTATAGGAAATTTGGAAGGTGCTATTACTGATAATACATCTATTGCAAATGGAGAGGGTGGTCAGCGTTTTTATTTTACCTTTTCTCCAGAGACGGTCGAACCGCTCACAACGTATTTTGATGTTGTAAGTTTTGCAAATAATCACGCACATAATTTTGGTGCAGATGGTCTAGCACAGTCGCGTGGTTATCTCGATGGGTCTGGACTAGCGTATTTTGGTGACCCGAATAACGATCCAAATCATTTATCAGTCATAGTAGAAAAAAATGATATTACATTTGGGTTTGTTGGGTTTCATGAGCTCGTGGGATTTGGTTTTGCTGATGTGGTGGCAGAAGTAGAAAGACTTCGTCCAGAGGTCGATGTATTAATTGCATATCCACATTGGGGTCATGAATATATTACTACTCATCCATCTGCCGCACAAAAAGCAGAAGGACATGAGCTTATCGATGTAGGAGTAGATATTGTTATCGGAGCTCATCCACATGTGATTCAGCCAATTGAAATTTATAAGAACAAGGTAATTTTCTATAGTCTTGGAAACTTTATATTTGATCAATATTTTTCAGAGGAAACCCAGCAGAGTTTAGGAATAGAAATCTTAGTCCAAGAAGTTGACCCATCCTTCGCTAAAGCTTCGGAGGGTAAATTTGAATTTACATATAAGATTTATCCGATTCGTGTGAGTGAGAAGAGTCAGCCTGCCCTAGCGCAGGAGATATAAGCTCAGCAGATTCTCAATACTCTGAGTACATATTCTATAGTAACTTCCACAATACAAGAGCAAATAAAAGAAGGCTATATACATCTTTAAACGGACGTTACACTTATCCACATTTGACCTCTGTGTTTTGAAAAAGCATACTAATCTTGTATAATATACACAGAGATCATTTATTTTTAATTATATTTCTCTATGAATAAGTACGTGTTATCCATAGTAATGTTAGGACTTGGTATTGTGCTCGTCGGAGCGGGATGTTCCCCAACACAACCAGAAGGACAAATGGAAAGTAATACAGGCCCTAATTCTGGTTCAGCTATGATGGAAGAAGGAGATTCTGTGGAATCAAAAGATGATGGTGAGATGATGGTGAAAGCAGACGTGGTGGTGGAGGTGTCAGGAAAAAACTTTTCTTTTTTACCAAATGTAATAACAGTAGAAAAAGGACAGACAGTACAAATCAATTTTACCAGCGAACAAGGATACCATGATTGGGTAGTAGATGAATTTGATGCTGCAACAGAACAGATAAATGCTCCTGGCAAAAATTCTGTTACGTTTGTTGCAGATAAGGCAGGGGAGTTTGAATTTTATTGTAGTGTAGGCCAACATCGTCAACTTGGTATGGTTGGTAAACTTGTGGTGGCAGACGATGCAATGATGGAAAGTGGAGATGTTATGGAAAAAGACGGTGATAGTATGATGGAGAATGATAGCAAGGGTGAAGTCATGAGCAAGGAAGGCTCATATGAAAGTTATGATGTTTCCAAATTGTCTCGCGCAGAAAACGGAGATGTCGTGTTATTTTTTCACGCCAACTGGTGTCCGACGTGCAGATCTCTTGATAAGAAATTGAATGAGGAATTATCAGATTTTCCTGCAGACCTAACTGTTCTCAAAGCTGATTATGATACTGAAAAAGAGTTAAGAAAGAAATATGCCATCACTTCACAACATACACTCGTGCAAGTAGATAAAGATGGTAATATGATCCAAAAGAAGATTGGTGGAAATCGTCTTTCTGACATAACTTCGTGGGTAAAATAAATATAATATCTAGGCTCTATCAATAGAGTCTAGAATTTTATATTTAAATTCATTATGACATTACTTATTGTTTCGTTTATCGCAGGTATTCTTACTATACTTGCTCCATGTATCCTGCCGGTACTTCCTATTGTGCTTGGAAGGTCGGTTGAGGGTAATAACAAATACAAACCACTCATCATCAGTGGATCTCTGGCAGTCTCAGTTGTTATTTTTACACTATTACTCAAGGCAAGTACCGCACTCATTGATATTCCATTTTCAACATGGAGTTATATTTCAGGTGGAATCATTATATTTTTTGGTCTTATCACTCTTTTTCCTGGTCCATGGGAAAAGCTTAGTTCACTTTTCAAATTTTCAATCAAGTCCAATCAGGTTTTGGGTAAAAGTGCACAGAAAAAAGGCATTGTTGGTGATATATTGGTAGGCGCTTCGCTTGGGCCGGTATTCTCAAGCTGTAGTCCAACATACTTTCTCATCATCGCAACAGTATTACCACAAAATTATTTTGTAGGAACTATGTATATTATTGCATATGCACTTGGTCTTTCGCTCATGTTGCTCTTGATTGGTTATGTTGGTCAAAGGTTCGCAAGCAAGCTTACTTCTCTGGCAGATCCAAAGGGCTTGTTCAAACGAATACTCGGTATATTGTTTCTCATTGTCGGTCTTGCAATTATTACTGGGTATGACAAGAAAGTAGAAGCAAAATTACTCGATAGTGGATTTCTGGATGTAACAAAGATTGAACAACGTCTACTCGCAGAACCTATGGATGATATGAAGGATGAAGGTGTGGAAGTTAATATGGAAAAACAAGCACGTATGAATAAAGAACAATTTTATCCTCAATATACTGACATCGTAAACCCAAGTGGTTTTGTAAACACCGACGGTATCACCATAGAGGAACTTATTGGAAAGAAAGTTGTGTTGGTGGATTTTTGGACATATAGCTGCATCAATTGTCAGCGTACCATGCCATATATAACGTCGTGGTATGATAAATATCGAGATGAAGGTTTAGAAATTATAAGTATTCATACACCAGAGTTTGCATTTGAAAAGAAAATAGAAAATGTGATAGATGCGGCTGAGCGGTTTGGTATTGAATATCCTATTGTACTTGATAATGACTACAGTACATGGGCAGCATACAAGAATCGTTATTGGCCACGTAAATATCTCATAGATATAGATGGGTTTGTAGTATACGATCACATTGGTGAAGGTGCATATGAACAGACTGAAAATAAAATGCAAGAATTACTCGAGGAACGAAGCGAGCGTATCGGAGAAAGTAAAGAATTTACTCTCGATCTCTCTACAAACTTGGGAGAGAAATCTCAAGCAAAGAGTCCAGAAATTTATTTTGGGTCAGCACGAAATAGTAAGCTTGGTAATGGAGCATCTGGGCGTGCTGGTGAGCAGATACTTTCTATGCGAGATGATGACGATGTGCTCAATACGTTGTATCTGCATGGATCATGGAATATAGAACCTGAATATGCACAGACAGTAGGTGAGGGTAATAAGGTAAGATTTCGCTATAACGCAGACAAAGTATTTATGGTTGCTGAGTCAGATGAACCGGCAAAAGTGCGTGTAATGAGAGATGGCGTCGATGTTGGCACTTATGGTGGTAATGATATCCTCAATTCACAGCTTGAAATAGGAGAGAGTAAATTATATCACCTCATAGATGAGCCAGATGCAGGAGAACATACATTAGAATTTATTGTCGATGATCCGGGTGTACGTATCTATACATTCACTTTTGGTTAAGGGTATTGTGGAAAACTGTTTGACAGTTTTTTCGAAGTAAGGTAAGGTATATTTACTATGAATATAGTTCACACACAATTTGTTGACACTAAGAAAAAGAACTGCCCCCGTATCTAGGTAGTTTTTATATAACAAAATTATAACTGCCTAGAAGGGCAGTTTTTTCTTTTTTAAAAAATATATGATTATTTCCATTTCAAAACAATTCAAGAAGAAGGTATTTCCCGAAAGAAGCTGAAATAGTATTTTATTATCAAACAGCTTTTCTCGGGAGGACACAAGAAAAGCTGTTTTTTCTTTTGTCCAACCAAAAAACACGTTCATTCCATTAGGGGGACATACAGATGAGTAATGCAAGTATCGGTCAGGTGGGTGGCAAGCCCTACGTAGACAAGAAGAACGATCGGGTCAAGGGGTTCGGCGACGAGCTTCAGACCTCGATAGACATCATCGAAGCGACGCTTCGTAGAGCACTCCAATCGCTCAATGGAGAGTCGCGATTCACGATGAGGGTCCCGGTCGCACATGACATGGACCTGGATCGTGTCAGAGAGATCCGTGTCAATGGAGGGTCTGTGCGAGTGACCTGTGAAGCGATTGTGCCGATCAACAATGATCAGGTTGGTGCGATCGCGTACTTCGGCGGCAACCGTCCTGAGCGTCAGACTGCGTATATGACGCACGTTGCTGAACAGGCGTGTCTGAATCAGGCCTTCGCTCACGAGATGCGCGAACACACCCTCCCAGACGTCTGCGTCATCGAGTGTCACGCACCTGGCGAAGGGAACTGGAGTGACGAGGATGTGGAGGCGCTCGTGCGTATCTACGAACAGGCCTTCTCGGGCTACCTCGTCGCATTCACTCACGAATCCGTGCGTGGCATGCTCGATGGCAATCTCGTCGCAGTGGTGCGCCACAACGGCGAGATCGTCTCGGTCGTGATGGCTGAGATCGCCGAGCTCAAGACTGCTGGAGAGGTGCTTCGTCTCGCGGAGATCTCCGAGGTCGCGACCAGTCCGCAGTACCATCGTCGCGGTTTCGCGCGCATGCTCTACGGCGTGATCGTCGAACACCTGCGCCGTGCGCAGATCGAGGTCATCTTCACCGAAGCCCGTGCCAACTCGGTCGGCATCATGGTCGCCGCGAGGAGCGCCGGCCTCAAGCCACGCGGGCTGCTCGATCAGCACTGCGTCATCTCGTCTGAATTCACCGACGTCAGTCAAGACACCGAACACGGAAGTCTCTTCGTGTTCTCGCTCTAGCAAGTCGGTGCGCGGTTTGGGGCGAGGGAGTACACATGTACATCCCTCGCCCCCGGCCCAATTGAAAAAATAATATATTATATATAATTAATCTTAATCAAACACATATGCATACAGATATACAAGAACGTTCGAGACAATTAGTACAAGCGTTACATCAACACAAAAAAGATTTTCATTCAGTGGTTCCATTTGATTTACATATCGAACCAGTTACGGTGTTTGACTTAACTGGACAAAACGAGGAGCTGACATCTCTGGATCTAAGCAATACTCATAACATGAATGAATATATATTTGGTATGATGAAAAGAGACCATACGCGTCTCGGAATTGGTCGGTATGATGAAGATAGAGTAATTTACAAAAGAAGTGAACTTTTTGATACCTCACAAGATGACAGGACGATTCATTTGGGAATTGATTTGTGGGTAGAGGCGGGAATGCCTGTGAATGCGCCACTTGCAAGTAGAGTACATAGTTTCCAGGATAATAATAATTTTGGAGATTATGGTCCAACTATTATTTTGGAACATGAACTGGACGGTGTTGTTTTCTATACGCTCTATGGACATCTCAGTAGAGAATCTCTGGAAAATATATCAGTTGGTCAAGAAATATCGGCTGGCGAGGAATTCGCAACTGTAGGAAACTTTCCTATCAATGGCGATTGGCCGCCGCATCTTCATTTTCAAATTGTTCTGGATATGGGAGAAAAAACAGGGGATTTTCCTGGCGTGGCTTCAATTCAGGAGAGGGATTATTATACCTCATTATGTCCAGACCCAAATATGATTCTCGGACTTGTACAAACAGACACAGTTTAGGTTTGTCTCTCTTGTGTAATGTCTGTTTAAAACATATACTATGACTTATAACTTATGAATTAAGTCTGAATTATGCAATTACCAAAAAGAAAATTAGGAAAATATGCTCAAGGAGATGAGGATTTTGTGATGAGTAAAAGTAAATACGATGAGATCGAGAGAGAAGTTGAAAAACTTAATAAAAAACAACCAGGTGCTGCCAAAGAAGTAAGTCGTCTTGCAGAACTTGGAGACTTTTCAGAAAATGTGGAATATCAGATTGCAAAAGGACGTTTGCGTGGAATTATGAATGCAATTTTGAAATTAGAAAATCAACTTAAGAATGCTGAGGTCGTAGAACATACAGGAAAAAGTGATACCGTTTCGATTGGATCCACGGTTACGATTTCAGACGCTCATAAAGATAAGATATACACAATTTTAGGTGCTCTTGAAGTCGACTTAGACAAAGGAATTATATCTCACAATTCTCCTATAGGTGTTGCTTTGCTAGGGAAAAAGGTGGGGGATAGTTTAGAATTTAGAGGAACCGAATATAAGGTAGTTTCTGTGGAATAGGCAAAGATAAAAGAACAAAGTAACAAGACTCTCAGGGTCTTGTTTTTTTATATATACTATGTTAGTCTCTTATTGATAGTTAATTGACTTAGGTACTCCAAGTGGGAAAGAATAGGTGGATCCTGATCGGTGTTCTTGGGATATCTGGCGTGGTCATGCTCTTTCTGGCAATTGCTATGTCAGGCGACCCTAGTCACGCGCTTCTCGCAAGATGCCGAACCCTTCTGCGAGATCAGCCGTGTAAGCGCGTTGTTGGTCTCGATCACAAAGGCGGGTGCGTCTACGGGGATGCACAGAACGGAACGGTGTGCCTTCCAGAGGGTGGGTTGTTCTGCAACCCCGTGTGTACATGTCGAGACGGCAAGCCAGTGCGTGTGATGCGCAACTGCGATGATGGGAATCCCTGTACCAAGGATCGCTGTGAGCATAATCCTCTCGACACTGCTACTACGCCCGGACTCTCTGGTCTCCACCTCACCGCCGACATGTGCGTCCATGAGTTCCTGGAGGACTACACGCCGTGCAGCAACGAGGACTTCACCGTCCCTGGTCACTGTAAGACAGGTGAGTGCATGTTGCCAGAGATGGATCTGATTCCAGACTAAGCACGAGCGTACCAGACCAATTTTTACAGGAGGACAAACGGCGGCATTCAGATGCTGCCACACGTAGGCTGAGTTGTAGATGCAACACGTGAACACACCCCCGCTCACTCAGCCTACGACTCAGCCCTTATTTATTCCTTTCAAAGAGGAATTTTTTGTTACTTGCTTTTTATATATGTATTTATTATAATAAGGATACTAAAAAAGTATGATTTCACATAGATATAGACATCTCATCGTTTCAGTCGTGGTTTTCTCCCTCTTGTTTTGCTGTGGGGCTGCTTGGCATACCGTAATGTTTGGAAATGACATGCCTATGGAAAATCATAATGCATGTGGTATGGGAGATGTGGGGGCTCAAGCTAATTCAGGACACACATATTCTGTTGTTTCGTCAGTAGTTAGTTTATTCAAAAATATTACATTTAGTTTATCTGTCATTTTTGTATCAGTGATTGTACTGACATTTTTACTCTATGATAGATTTAGATTTTATTATAAGAAAAGCAGAGATAGGTATGGGGGCTTTCGACTATTTGTATATTTTATAAACTTATTTAGGCTTGGGATTTTGAATCCCAAAACATTTTAATACAAACATATTAAAAAGCTTTGTTTTGTTGCAGAGTTTTTTTAGTTACTTTGGATTATTTAATTATTCATGTTTGTGGATTTAGTATTAGACCCCTCCCTAACCCTCCCCTAAGATGGGAGGGAATAAATCAGTTTTATAGTCAGAAGTAATATCCTAAACCCATCTCTCACTTTTTCGGACTGTATATCCGAACTATAGAGATGATGTTGTATATGCTATACTCACATAAAGAAGATTAATAAATATATGAGTGAAAATAATAAAAAGAAAACAATTCATATTAGTGGTATGACCTGTGTGTCGTGCGAAACAATTATTTCTGATGAATTGAAAGAATTGGATGGTATAGGAGAGGTGCATGTAAATCACAAAACTCAAACTGCTGAAATTAGTCTCACAGGGGGTGGACCACATTTTAGCAAGATCGCACAAAAGATAAAGAAATTGGGATACGATGCATCTGAAGAACCAATAGTAAAAAAAGCCAAGAAAGCAACAAAGGCACAGTGGTTTGGTTCGCTCGCTATTGTATTCTCGTTATACTGGGTATACCGGTATTTCAAATGGATTGGTATATTTAGTTTGGTAGAAGTAGACCCAAGTAATGTCGGGTTTGGGGCAGCGATACTTGTTGGTGTTGTAGCGTCACTTTCTACATGTCTTGCTGTGGTTGGTGCAGTAGTGATTTCATTTGGTGCGAAGTACGAATCTCGTGGTACAAAATTTGAACGAAATATTAAACCACATATATTATTTCATGCAGGACGTATTGGTGGTTTTTTCTTACTTGGTGGACTGCTTGGAAGTATAGGAAATTTCTTTGAGCTTTCTACTTCGGTCATGGGATGGTTTACCGTCATTATTGCCGTAGTGCTTGCGTGGCTTGGTCTCAATATTTTGGGAATTTTACCATCACTTACAACTACAGGATTTCATATGCCAAAAGGTGTGATGAAATATTGGAATAAGCTGAAACAATCTGAGCATGCTGCAGCACCAGTAGTACTTGGTGCATTTACGTTTTTCTTACCTTGTGGATTTACACAGAGTATACAGTTGTTTGCTGTTGCATCGGGAAGTTTCTTTGTTGGCGGAATGACACTTGCGTTCTTTGCCCTTGGAACACTGCCGGTACTCTTTGGTGTTGGTGTGATGAGTAGTAAGAGTAGAAACAAAGATCGTGTTGTGTTTAAAAAAGCAATGGGATTTATTATTATCGCATTTGCGTGGTATACACTTAGCTCAGGGCTTGCTGCAAATGGTATCGTACTTACTGCAGGAGGTTCAACTTCAGCAGTAGAAAGTGGACCGAGCGTTACGATGCAAGACGGTGTCCAGGTAATTGAAATGGATGTCGACTACCGCGGGTTTACACCAAATAAATTTGAACTCAAAAAAGATGTGCCAGTGCGCTGGGTAATAAATGGTAAACAAATTAGCGGGTGCACCAATGAGGTTATTGTTCCTGAATATGGGATTAGCAAAAAACTTACTTCGGGTAAAAACATCGTCGAGTTCACTCCAACAAAAGCAGGTACCACATCGTTTAGTTGTTGGATGGGGATGGTGAGGGGTAGCTTCGTGGTGTCGTAGCGTCACCGTCTCACCGTTTGTCATCCCGAGTGTAATGAAGCGATAGCGGAATGAAATCGAGGGATCTGTTTCCTAGACAAGTTTTATCTTAAGACAGATCCCTCCACTTCACTCCCTACGGTCGTTTTGGTCGGGATGACAACTTTACGACGTCTTACTTAAATTAAATATTTTATGAAAAAAACAACGGTTGAAATATCTGGCATGCATTGTGCGTCGTGTGCTCTAAACATCGAAAAACAACTCAAAAAAACCGAAGGTGTAAAAGACGCGTCAGTAAATTATGGTATGAACAAGGCATATGTGGAATATGATGAAGGTATTGTGGCTGAGGATGTGATCGATGAGACTATTGCTTCCGCCGGAGATTATAAAGTGGTTCGTGAAGAATCAGGAAATGCCCAAAAGGCTGACGGGACTAACAAGGCTTACAAAAAGTTTTTAATTGCTCTTGTTTTGACATTACCATTACTCATAACAATGTTTTTCCCAGATCTCATGATGAAAATGGAAGTCATGCAGGCGATGGCAGTTTTGACTGCAGTTGTGGTGTTCATTGTTGGTTGGCAATTTCATCTAGGAATGCTCTTACAGTTGAAACGTTTTCGTGCAGATATGGACACACTCGTCTCTGTGGGAACACTTGCGGCATTCATATATTCAGTTTATGCAATGACATCGGGAGGTCATGTATATTTTGAAACAGCAGCTGTGATTGTCACACTTATCTTGCTTGGAAAATATTTGGAAGAAAAAAGTAAGGGGAGAGCATCAAGTGCAATACAAAAACTATTAGCCCTTGGTGTGAAAAAGGCGCGTGTACTGGTCGACGGAAAAGAAGCTGAAATGGACATAGAAAAAATACGTGAAGGAGATATTTTGCTTGTAAAAGCAGGGGAGAAAATTCCACTGGATGGAGAAATTCTAAAAGGCTCTACTTCGGTAGACGAGTCTATGCTTACGGGTGAAAGCATTCCTATAGAAAAAAATGTAAAAGATCTTGTATATGGTGCAACCATAAATGGTAGTGGTGTGATAGAGATGAAGGTGACAAAAACAGGAGAGAATACAGTTCTTGCTCAAATTATTTCACTTGTAGAACAAGCACAAGGATCAAAAGCACCAATACAAAAACTCGCTGATAAAGTTGCCAGTATTTTTGTACCAAGTGTAATGCTTATTGCGCTTGCGACATTTTTGATTTGGATGTTTGTGGTTGGTGCAGGATTTGAATCGAGTATAATTTACGCAGTGGCAGTGCTCGTGATCGCGTGTCCATGTGCACTTGGACTCGCAACGCCGACTGCCATTATGGTGGGAAGTGGAAAAGGTGCAGAAAATGGGATCCTTATAAAAGAATCTCAGAGCCTCGAAGTCGCGCACAAAGTGAACGCAGTTATGTTTGATAAAACAGGAACACTGACCAAAGGTGAGCCCGTGGTAACAGACGTAGAAGTTTTTGATAAAGATTTGGATGAAAAAGATCTCATGATTCTCGCGTGCTCTCTTGAATCACAAAGCGAACACGTACTTGCGTCTGCGTTTAATAAATATTCGAAAGACTTAGGACTTAAGACGTATAAGACCGAGGAGGTAAAAGCCCTGTCTGGTAAAGGTGTGGAGGGCGTGGTTGACGGGAAGAAAGTGTATCTTGGTAATGAAAAATTAATAGAGACTCTCAAGATCACACTTAGGGTCCCTCACAAGACTTCGTTTGAAGACTTCGCTAATAACGGCAAGACGCCAATGTATGTAGTAGTCGACGGCGTGGTGGCGGGGATCGTGGCAGTCGCCGACGTGGTGCGTGACGAAGCCAAGAGTGCTGTAGCATCACTTACAAAGCAAAATATTGATGTGTATATGATTACCGGAGACCATGAAAAGACTGCGCAAGCTATTGCCAAGCAATTAGGAATCAAACATGTCGTCGCAAACGTAATGCCAGATCATAAAGCCGAGGAAGCAAAGAAACTTCAGGAGTCCGGGTCTGTGGTTGCGTTTGTCGGCGATGGAATTAATGATGCTCCGGCACTCGCCCAAGCTGATCTTGGGATAGCTATTGGTAGTGGAACTGACGTGGCAATAGAAGCAGGAAGTATTGTACTCATGCAAAGTAATCCGCAAAAAGTCGTCGACGCTATCAGACTTTCTCGTCAGACGTTCAAGTCTATTAAGCAAAATCTCTTTTTTGCATTTATTTACAATGTGGTAGCAATCCCGCTTGCCGCGTTTGGAATCCTCAGTCCTATTATCGCAGCGGCTGCTATGAGTATGAGTAGTGTTTCTGTCGTTGGGAATAGTTTAAGGATACGGAGGAAATCTCTGTAGTCCAAATTGTCATCCTGAGAAGCTCTGAAAGAAGCGACGAAGGATCTTTCTTGTCACTAGTTTTTGGTAAGAAAAAAATAGCGATTTAAATAAGGTCGAGATAAGAGAGATCCTTCACTACGTTCAGGATGACAATTAAAAAAAGCTTCACCACGTGTGGAGCTTTTTGATACATAATTATTGACAAAAGAGGAAATTAATGGTACCTTTACTTGTCGCCTTTGGAGCGACTGATCACAATTTCTTCATTTTGGAGAAGCGGTATGCCGAAAGTCATCGTCGTCAAGGGGCGTGATTGCCCCAATTGCAAGATCCCAAGAGGGACGACCGACGGGACAGACTTCGTCTGCCCGACCTGTGAAGGAGACTTCTGCTCGCAGTGCTTCACCTCGCCCAATGACGGCGACGGTAGTGAGATCATCTGCCCGCTCTGCGGACAGCTGCTCGACCTGCCGGAACCCAGCGTCATCACCCCGCGGCAGGACTAGCGCCTGGGTTTTCAAGGATCCGTCCTGTAATGGGGTGGTAAGTGACAAGGAGGATCGCGATGATTACTATTCGCGGACCGTGAAGGGGAGCACGGTAAAAAACACCCCTTCCGATTATCATATTAAATTATTGAGATAATTGAGGATAAAAAAGCCCCACAGATCTGGGGCTTTTTTATTGTCTAGTATTATATTTTTTGTTATAATATCCCCATCAATACAATCTATCGATGTAGATGAAAAATAGGAATATTTTAATTTTGTGTTTTATAAGCGCTGCATTTTGTGGTGTTTTTGGGTTTGCACAAGATTCATATGCAGTAGACTATTTGGCTGAGTATTGGGATACGGGTAACGCAACATCACCGGCTATTCCGGGGACAGATCCGACTGCGACTACTACAACCTCAACAGTGGGCTTTAATATAGGTACAGGAGCTTTGAATGTTGACGGGTCAGAGGTTTCGTCTGGGGATGGTTTTATTGTGCGCTATACCAGAGACATCGGTCCTGGTGAATATTCTTTCAATCTCGGTTCAGATGATGGAAGTCGAATTTATGTTGGTGATACACAGGTGATAGATATGTGGGTTGATCAATCTTACACCACTTCAACAGGGGCTTATATCAATACCTCAACCCAAGAATTAAAAATAGAATATTATGAAAATGCGAGTGATGCTCGACTAACTTTTTCTTATCAAAGAATAATCTATGTAAGTTCAAGTTTTTCAGGAACTGAATATGGAACTCAGACCAATCCATATAATAGTTTTTACGAAGCATATAGCATAGCAGAAGACGGCGATATTATAGATCTCACCGGTACATTTGATTGGACAGATGTCAACCAGCTACAAGGTTATGAGACGAGTGGATATATCATTGCAAAGAGCATTACTATTCAAGGACAAGGAGCTGATCAAACATTTGTGCAGGCGGCCAGTGAAGATGATATAGGTAACCGAAGAGTTTTTACTATTTCATCTCCGGCATCTACAACAATCCAAAATCTATCGATTCGTTATGGAAAAGTAGATGCTAATGGTGGTTGTATTTCTATGTCACCTGGTACAAATCTAACACTTATAAATACAGAGGTATACAATTGTCGTGCGACAGGTGCTACTCGGCAAGGTGGAGGTATATATGCAATTTCTGCTACTACAACTATAGAAAATTCAGCAATTTATAATAATGTTTCTGGTAGTAATGGTGGAGGTATCAGTAACACTACAGGAAATTTATATCTCACAAATTCTACAGTATATTCCAACCAACAAACCGGCGGTATTGGTGGTGGCGGTATCTTTACATATGGTGCTGGGGCTATTTATTATATTACAAATTCTACAATTACAAATAACACTGCTGCATGGGGTGGAGGAATGAATACATATACGAACGCTATTGCATATTTGAAAAATAGTATTGTCGCGGGAAATATAAGTACACTGACTACATGGCGTGACAATTTCTATCAATCTGGAGGAACATATGTTAGTGGCGGGTATAATATATTTGGATATAACACAGTCGGACCTACGGCGACTACGGGCGACTGGACTGATGCAGATGATGACGATACCTATGATTTGTTTACTGTAGGAACTACTGGAACAATAAACTTTGATACAGCGGCAAGAAATAATAATAGTCCTATCTATACCAAAACGTGGGGAGTGCTTGTGGGTAGTATTGCTATAGATAATGGAAATGCGTCGGCTCATGGTCCAGTCGCCATTCCCTCGGCTGATCAGAGGACTGGTGCGCGAGTAAGTACACTTGATATTGGTTCGTATGAGTACGCGGCAATTCTCACAGACATAGATGGTCCAGGAATTTTGAATCTTGATCCTACTGACGATGCAACAGCTGTAGACGTGGACGCAACATTTGAAATAAATTTTAATGAAAACATTGTTACGAGTACGGGTAATATTGTTTTGTACAAGACTAGTGACGACAGTTTGGTCGAGACCATAGATATTACATCTGCTCAAGTTGTGGCTTCGAGTACGACAGCACTCGTGTTTGATCCTACTACGACACTCGATAGTGAGACACAGTATTATATTATGATTGATGCGACGACTGTGGATGATGCTCTTGGTAATAGTTTTGAGGGTATCACGGCAAGTACCACATGGAGCTTCACTACTGCTGACATTGTGAATCCAACTGTCTCAACACTGTCTCCAATAGACGGTGCGTCAGACATTGCAGTGGACGCCAATCTCGTTATCACATTTGATGAAGATGTTTCTACGAGCACGGGAAGTTTTTATATTAGAGAATCAAGTGACGACAGTATTTTTGAAACATTCAATGTTGCATCGTCCACTCTCACTGCATCTGGCACAACAGCGTTTGTGCTCAATCCAACAAGTAATTTTGCCAGTGAGACGGGTTATTATGTAACTATTGATGCTACGGCCGTGGACGATACGTCGGGCAATAGTTTTGCAGGAATTAGTGCAACGACAACATGGAATTTTACTTCGGCTGACACTACCAATCCAAGTGTATCAACACTATCTCCAGCAGACGATGAAACTGATGTAGCGATTGCGTCCAATCTTGTCATTACCTTTGACGAAGCAGTGGATGCAGAGAGCGGAAACATTACGATCTATAAGACTGCTGACGATTCTACTGTCGAAGCATTTGATGTAACATCTGACATTACCGGATCAGGTACGGTACAGATCACGGTGAATCCAGCAAGCAACTTTGATTATGAAACAGAATACTATGTAACAATTGCGACGACTGCATTTGATGATAGTGATTCCAATAGCTATGCAGGAATTACGGCAAGCACAACATGGAGCTTCACCACAGGAGACACGCCAGCGTGTCCTGCAGTAGACAATGCCGCTACATACGCAAGCTATCCTGGATGTGCAGTACTTACGTGTAATAGCGGTTATACACTTAGCGGTGGATCATGTATTGCTCCAGGCGGCGGAAGTTCTGCGCCGCCACCTCCACCAGTAGTGACAGAAGAACCAGTGCTCGGAGAAGATGGACTAGAATTTGATATAGATAATGTAGAATTCATCGCCATATCTGAAACAGAGGATTTTGACGGTGTGAGCTGGGAAACATATACTGGCGGTGATTCCATCATAAACAGTGATAAAACGCTGTATATCAAGTTTAGAAGCCCACAGGGTGGTGAAACAGATGTGTATGTGGTTGAGAAGGGGAAAGGGGAGAGTGAGAATGAGATTGAGGATGAGGTTGAGGACGAGAATAAGGATAAGGCTGAGATTGAGATTAAGGATGAGGATGGTGCGTGTAAGTTTGAAAGGGATTTGCTAGTAGGTATGAGTGGAGAAGATGTACGCGTACTACAAACATATCTCAATACTAATGGTTTTGTATTAAGAAACTCTGGAATCGGTTCACCGGGTAATGAGTCAACATATTTCGGTCCTGCAACACGAAGTGCACTAGAAAAATTTCAAGCTCACAAAAACCTCATAATCACCGGCAGACTCGATGCTCAGACGAGAGAAGTGTTCGGATGTATGGTAGAAAAAATTGAAACACCAACCACACCACCAAAGCCATCTGCATACACATTCACACGAGACCTGGTGCATGGTATGTATGGATTTGATGTGCTGGAATTACAAAAATATTTAAATACAAATGGATTTACTGTAACAAAAGATGGCTACGGATCAATCGGAAATGAAACAACATACTTCGGTCCTGCAACACTCGACGCATTGATCAGATTTCAAACAGCAAATAATATTTATCCAAATGTTGGATATTTTGGGCCTATAACTAGGAGTGTGATGAGGTAATGTCATCCCGAGCGAGCCCGTAGAGGCGACGAGGCCTGCCTGCCGGTAGGCAGGGATCTAGACACGTATATTACCTCAATCATTGTGACTAGATTCCTCACTCTTCGGATTCGGAATGACAAAAAAACAGTATTAAAAAAAGCTCCACGGGTGTGGGGCTTTTTATTTGTAGATATATATTCTATTTAAAAAATTTTAAAGATTCTTTTATAAGATCTGGTATGTCAGATACATCGAAGTTAATTGCTATGTCTAGTTCTGAAATATTTATTTTATATTTTTTTTGAATTTCTTCTTTCACCATTCTGTAAATTTCTTTTCCCGGTAATTTTGAATAGGGGAAAGTATAATATTTATCTCTAATATCATTTCTTATCTGTATTGTGGAGGTTTGGATATCTGTAAAAAGTAGGTCGATAAGTCTGTAAGAGTCGTTTAATTTTCCTCGTAACACCCCTTCGAGATTATCTAGTATTTTGTCCCTATTTTCTGCAACCACATCATTAATTATTTTTTCAATGTCTTCGTCTTTTATTTTCAAAGTAGGGTATTTTTGTTTTATAGTTTTATTTATTAATTTTGGATTCAAAAGATAGTTTTCTACTTCGTGTACATCTAAAAAACAAATCGAAATATCCTTATCATTATATGTAGTTTTTATTTTTTCTAAATATGTATCAGGAATAGAATCACTGTCTCTAATAAATAATGCTTTAAATTTTAATTTGTTAATATCACGAGATCTTTTTAAAAATTTTAAATCTGAATCTGAATCTCCACCACAGCTTATTATTTTAAATTCTGGATTTTTATAATTTAGTTTTTCTAAAAAAAGTTTTATAATCTTAAAACCGTTTCCAGAATTAGAATCTTCGAGAAAAATGTATTTTATCTCCTTTTCTTCTGTTATATCTTCCTCATCTAATAATCCATCTTCATATAGTGATTTTAGATAATCACCGTATTCATTTATAGATTTTTGTTTATTTTGTTTCTTGTTTACCAGAATTAAATGATCATTTTTCTCTATAGCATTTTTAATAAAAATTTGTGAATGAGTTGCAACTATAATCTGTTTACCTTCTTCAACTAATTTTGTAAGTATGTTGTATAAAGAATTTTGTAACCTGTAATGTAGGTGGGCATCCGGCTCATCAATCAGAATAATTTTTGCATCTGAAGTTACTATGTAGACAAGTATTTGGAGTATCTGTTGAAAGCCACTTCCAGCAGATGAAATATCTAAATTGTTGTATTTTCCATCCTTATATATAGAAGATAAATGAATATCATGTGTTTCATTAGAAGACAGTACAACATTAAAACTATCTTTAAGATAATAGTTGAGAATTTCTAATTCTTTTTTAGATAACCCTTTTATTTGGTTTCTTAAAACCTCATTTGATTTTCCAGAACTAACATAATAATCTACCACTTCTTTTGTCTTTATTTCTTCTCTGTTAACCACCCCTGCAAAAGAAGGTATCAATAATGGTTGTTTATCTTTTGTGATTTTCAAAATACTTTTTTTGTAGCTTGGTGGGCCGTCTTCACCATCCAAATTACTACTGATTACCAGAGGGTTGCCTCCTGGAAAAGAGAGTCTCTCCATAAACTCAACACCGTCATCCATAGTAATTTTAATTTGTGTTGTTTTGTCTCTTCGGCTTCTAATTTTAAGGCCTTCTGATAAATAAGATTTATCGTGTAGAGCTAGTGGAAAAGATTTTAACATTATCCCCTTTAATTTTTTTATATCTTTCGTGTCTTTTCCACTGATTCCTTCTGTAGTTTTTAAAAAATAGAAAGCCAAAAACAATGCTTGAATCAAAGAGCTTTTTCCAGAATTGTTTGCTCCTACAAGAAGATTAAGGCCTTGACCAAACTCTAGTTTTGATTTTTGGAAACCCTTGAAAAGAGAAACCTCTAAAGATTTTATTTTCATATAATTATTTATTTTGAGTGTATTTACGATAGCACTAATACTCCACTCCGTCAAGATAAAAAACCGCCCAAATCAGACGGTCTCGAGGATCGTTCCGCCTCTTCGGCGGATACAGGATTTTATGGGGGTAGTAGGGGGATTTCCCCCTACCTATAATCCTCTAGAACACAAAATTAATCAAATACCCAATCATAATAATCCCCACCGTAACAATACCAAAAAACGCAGCAAGGAGAGGTAAGCGCAGGACGCGCTTGAGGATCATGGCTTCGGGGAGTGAGAGGCCGACGATGGCCATCATAAACGCGAGGCCGGTACCGATGGGGACACCTTTTGCAATGAGTGACTGGATGACGGGGATAGTGCCGCTTGCATTACTGTAGAGCGGGACAGCGAGGATGACGGCGAGTGGGACTGCCCAGATGCCGGCGATTTGTAAGTAGGTTTCGAAAAACCCTTGAGGTACATAGCCGTGGATGAGTGAACCGATAGCGACACCGGCGATGAGGTAGAGGGAGATTTTTTTTGTTATATCAAATGCTTCTTTTGAAACTTTGATAAGTATTTGATTGAATGTTGGTTTTTGTTTTTTGCAGCAACAACATTTCTTTTCTGCCTCGTCGAGATCTATGACATACTTTTCCATCTTGAGGCGACCGAGGATCATACCACCGATGATACCGATTGCGAGTCCTGATATGATATATACGAGTGTTACTTTCCAGCCAAACAGTCCGATGAAGAGTGCGATGGCGATCTCATTGATGAGTGGGGAGGTGATGAGGAATGAAAACACCACGCCGAGTGGTATTCCCGCGCGAAGGAAATTGATGAAGAGCGGGATAGATGAGCAAGAGCAAAATGGGGTGAGTGCTCCGAAGAGTGATGCGATCACATGGTCGAGGCCGTAGAACTTTCTGCTCGTGAGAAACGCTTGGAATTTCTTGGTAGGTAAGTAGTGTCGTACCAGACTCATGAGGTGGGTGACGACGATGAGGAGGATGAAGATTTTGAGGAGGTCGTATATGAAAAAATTGACCGAGTGGGCGAGGGCGGTTTCGTGGGCAATATTGAATAGGTTGTAGGTGAGGTAGTCTGCGAGGGTTTGGATGGGGGAGAAAATGTCCATATTTTTTTTGATAGTTAACAGGGGATAGTATAGCAGGAAAAAAGGTATTTGTAATTAGGCTTTTGCCTTGACAAATGCCTTTTTTTGTGATATGTTATTTTATTCACACTACGTGTGGAATGTTCTTTTTGTCAGAGAAAGCGCGTCGGCAAGGTGCCGGCGTATTCGATTTTAGACCGGTTTCGTAACCAGTAGAGGGAGATCGAACGATGAGAAAACCGATGAAATTCCACGTGATCAACACGGGCGGGACGCTCGGCATGGTCGGCAAGCCGCTTGTGCCGGCGGCATCCGCTGAAGAGCTCCTCGAAGGCATCAAGGTGCCCAAGGGAGTCAAGCTGAACCTCCAGGACATGGATGAGAAGCAGGATTCCACCAACGTGTGGAACGCGGATCGTCTGGTCATGGGTCAGATGATCGAGGCGGCGTACGAGACGCACGACGCCTTCATCGTCCTGCACGGCACGGACTCGCTTGCCGAGACCTGCTCCTACCTCTCGATGCTCTTCAAGCTGTCCCTGCAGAAGCCGGTCTTCGTGATCGGCGCGCAGATGACGAAGATCGAGGCAGGTAGCGACGTGGCGATGCAGATCGAGAACGCGCTGCGCGTTGCGAAGTCCTTCGTCAAGAACAGCATCGTCGGCGTGTACAACGTTTGCATCGGCGAGGTGCTCCACGGCGCGCGGGTGTGTAAGCGTCGCGACAGCGCCTTCGACGCCTTCCACACCCCCGGTGTGCATCCCGTCGCCCACGCCTTCCCTCACATCATGATCAAGGAGGGGGTCCGGCGCAAGGACGAGGTCACCGCGGTGCAGGGTCTGCGCCTCGATTCCAAGTTCGAGCGCCACGTGGTCTCGCTCGTCGTGTCCGCCGACGCTCCGCCCTATGTCCTCATGGACATGGTCAAGGCCGGGCGGATTCGTGGCGTCGTACTCGAATGCAAGGGAGCGGGGAATATCCCTGACCGTCCTTGGGAAACCGAAGGTGACGACGCCTTCTCTTGGATCGACGCGATCCGGGCCGCGACCGATGCTGGTATCCACGTGGGTATCGTCTCGCCGTTCGAGGACGGTCGAGTCATCCTCGATCGCTACGGGCTGGGTGCCAAGGCCAAGGCCGCCGGCGCTCTCTCGCTCGAGAGCATGACGCCGCCCATGGCCGACACCAAGTTCCGGCAGGCCATCGCGATGTTCCCGAAGGATCCGGCGCGCATCCAGCGCTTCCTCTCGGCGGACATGCTCAACGAGCTCCTCGACGGATTCGAGGATGAGAGCGACGAAGACGACGACGAGGTCGTGAAGGACTGATCCGATCACAGTACGGCCTCTGACGACAACATCAAGGAGAACCACGATGAATACGATTCGTGCGCCCTGTTAAATCAGGGCCGCTGTCCGGGGGCAGCGTTATCAAAACCCCCTTCGATTATCATTTTTATAACATAGAAATGATTGAGAAATAAAAACTGCTTTTAAAAGCAGTTTTTATTTTGTGGATTCTAGGGGTGATACAGCAGGAAAAAAGGTATTTGTAATTAGGCTTTTGCCTTGACAAATGCCTTTTTTTGTGATACAGTGATCTGTCCTGTTTCTGGTGCAAAACCGCAACTGACTGTTATCGGCAGATCCCAGGGTAGGGGTTCGCTGACAGCATTGTCACGTTACTTTCGTGGAGGTTCCAAGATGAACGTCGTTCGAAACATCCTCGGTGCCCTCGTGCTCGTGCTCATCCTCGGTTCGCAGGTCGCGAACGCGCAGAAGCGTACGCTCCCCGAGACGTGCAACTGCAAGCACGCTCTGGGTATCGGCGGCGCCGACTACGACTCGGTCCTGCGCTGGGACTGCGACTTCATGATCCGAGAGCTGTGCGCGATCGGGAAGCACGAGTCCTCGTGGGCGGACTTCTCGATCGTCTGGAAGTGGCTCAAGATGCCGACCATCGAGATCTTCGCGCTCGAGGAGGCCGTCTACTACGGCTGGTGGCACAGCTGCAAGGCGGACTGCATCGAGAAGCACACGACGTGTGCGATCCCGAAGACCTGTCGCTAGAGGTAAGACGCTCCTCCAAGAGGGGTCAGAACTCAGGACAAAAACAGTGGCAACTCCAACGACGAGGAGTGGTCACACCAACTAGGGGGAAACCCCGAGCACAACTTCTGTCTTCGGACGTGGTGGCGCTCGGGGATGGAAAAAAGCAACTTATTTATGTAAGTTGTTTTTTATTTTTAGTAAGCTTACATAACAAAAAACCACCTATTAAGATGGTCTTTTGAAGTTTGCCGCAAGGTTGCAGCAAACCCCCTTCCCGAGATGTTGCATGATCTCGGGCCCGTGTAAAAGGAACAGTGGTTCACCTCGTCTCATCTACACGATGGGTGAGAGGAGGTGTGTGGGAGCGTGACAGCTCCTAGCGCCTGTCGTCGTAGCGCTCGTCGCCGGTGACCGGACGTTCCTCGTTCGTAGTCCCCGAGGTCGTGTCAGGATCCTTCTTCATCATCGGACGAAGGCCGTTCAGGTGAGACAGAGAACCCTCGACGGTCTTGTGGAATTCCGTGTTACTGTGTCTGCTAAAGCACCCGAGCGCTCTTCGAAGGAGTTCCACGACTTCCTGGAACTCTTCCTTCGACCGAAAGTGGTCTGGCGAGAGCACCATCACGAGGGTCGCAGCCGTGAGCAGTCCACCAAGACCAGTGAGGCCTACGCTTATCGGATGGGTGGGTCGAGGGATACCGGACTTCTCGACCTCCTGGAGAAGGGTGTCTCGGAGCAAGGACAGAATGATATCTACCGCGGTCTTCATGCANCTTCATGCATCGTCTCGATGCGGTTTTTCTGACCTAAACCTATAGTATTTTTCGTGTTTTGTCAATAGTTTGTATAACAAAAAACACCTTGTTTGAGGTGTATACTGTTGTGTCGACCATCCCGCCTGATCGACACAGTGACGCCCGGCGTCGGTATGTGTGATGTGTGGCGGGAGGGTCTTTGTTGTACGTCGTACGCATGATTGCGTTCTCCTTGTGTCTACTCCTGCGTCGGGGCGCAGGGCATGTCCAGGTCGCTTGGCTTCACACCGTGCTTCGTAGCCTCTTTCCAGGCTTCGGTGAAGAAGTCGATCGTCCTGATTTCTGTGGACCGTTCGATCCGACAGACTTCGACTGTCCCGTTAGGGAGTTCGGGTTCTTTGCCGAACAGTGTCTCGAAGCCGTACTTCCCCAGGCGCTCATTCTTGTGCACCAAGAGGTGAATCGTCAGAGCCGTAGCCATCGCACCCTTCCTCTCCAGAAGGTAGTCGAAAGATAGAGCACTATAATAACAACAGACGACTATACACTATTTTTAGCTAAATGTCAATACCTTGGATAAAAAATGGTTATATATTGACATGTAGCTAAAAATAAGGTATAAGTATTTTGTCAACCTCAACCGTCTGTGGTAGATTCGTCCGTCACAGACACGCGTCAATCGTTTTGCGAAAGGTCAGAAACATGGAATTGGCTACGTTCGAGCTCAAGAAGGGAACCGAGGTCGTCGTCCCCGAAGAAGCGGTCTTCCGTCTCATGGACACCAAGCGTGCCGGCGAAGAAGGCAAGCGCCCGGTCCTCTTCAAGCTGAAGCGGCTCGAAGACGGCCTGGTCACCTTCCACACCGACTTCGCGGAAGCCGCCAACGGCATCGTGGTCTTCACCGAGCGGGGTCCGCTGTCCAAGGACGTCATCCACTTCGAGTGGGCTCAGCAGGACGAGGACGGTGACTGGGCGAGCGAGATCTCCTTCGTCGACCCGGACTCCATCGAGGACATCGACTCCGACGAGCGGGCGGTCGACTTCAGCCGCTGCTGACGCAAGTAGCGTCGGCGCCGGCGGCGCTGAGGTACTGCGCGCGGGTCGCGGGGCACATACGCCCTGCGACCCGCGCTTCCGAAACATTTGTAATGAAATATTGTTGTAAGTGTTTTAAAAAGCATCCCGATTTTCTCGGGATGCTTTTTTAATATTTGTATTTATTAATGTGGTAATTCTTTTTCCAGCAATTCTTTTCCTTTGTCACTCCATTTTTCAAGTCCTCGATAATCCATTTCTATAATATAGTCACTTAAGATTTGCATACGCTTGGATCGTTCGTCGAGTAGGGGAATATATAATGAAATAATATCATATTGTACACGTGGTGAAACTTCTTCATCCTGAATTTGCAACCAAATATTGTTTTCATAAGCCCAGGAGATAAATTCTGGATCATCTTTTTGTTCACCTATGATACGTAAGAGTTGTGTTTGTATATCTTCTGGTGTGTTGGCCGCATAATCATCTTTTGAGAGAAGATGTTTGATTGGTTCAATCATGGTTTGTAAATATTCTTCTACATGCTCAGAATCATAGGGAATATCTTGCACCGGATAAAACGGTCTCATGGTGAGCGTAATATTTTCTGGTTTGTCGTGTAATTTCATTTCAGACAAGACTTCAATAATTTCACGTGATTGCTCAAACGTGAGATCAGTCTGGATGAGTTTGTATACAATGTAGTGTAGAGGTGCATTGATGGTAGAGGTGTCTTCGGGAATGTAATTGGTAATAAGTTTTTTGAGGAATGTGGAGTGGTTGTGAGCGCGTTGTGGCTCACCTATGGCATATCCTTGTCTGTGTCTGAGCCACTGAAGCGTTGGTGTGGTAGGTAGGTCGAGATATTTGAGTATTCCCATAACTTCGGAAAATCCGACTACCATGATATAGTCTGGCTTTTTGCCTAGGGTATATTCAATTTGTTTTACACCGTATTCTAGACTTACGAGTCCGCAGGCATTGGAAACATAGTAGTCAGTAGAAGTGACACCAACACCAGGTGGAAGTTGTGATGGGGTGCCGCGAGGAACTGCAGTGATTTCAATTTTCTGTGTATCCTTGTTTATTTCAATGAGTTGAATTGCATCACAATGTCCATTTGTCTGTCCTGCGCGACTATCAAGTCCGATGAATAGAACACGTACAATATTATCTTCTCCAAATGCGTCTATAGCATCTTTGTTTTCATTTAATAATTGTTCTTGTCTTTTTGCAAGGAAATTATCTATGGTGTTGGTCAATTCACTGTCAGCCCCTCGTGTGATATTTCGTATAAGAAAAAATCCCGTTATCAATATAACGAAAAATGTTATTATTAGTATAATTAGACAACCAAACCGTCTACGTTTCATAAGTTACATGTTTTTTATTTTCTCTTCAGTTTTCTTCACTTTTGGTGCGACGACTAATTGACAATAGCTCGCATTGGGATTTTTTTCAAAATAATTGTGATGATAATCTTCTGCTTCGTAAAAATCTGTGAGTGAAGTGACTTCTGTTACAATTGGTTCACTATATTCAGATTTCTTTTGTTTAATAATATTTTCAATAGTATCTTTTTGTTCTTCGTCAGTATAGTAAATCGCAGAACGATACTGTGTGCCAACATCATTGCCTTGCTTATTTAGTGTAGTAGGATCGTGCACGGTGAAAAAAAGATCAAGTATTTTTTCAAGCGTAGTTTTCTCAGGGTCATACTCTACCTGAATTACCTCAGCATGTCCAGTTGTACCCGAACTCACTGCTTCATATGTAGGATGTTCTATATTTCCACCTGCGTAGCCAGGAACGACGCTTATAACACCTGGTAGGCGCAAAAAAGCGGCTTCTGTGCACCAAAAACATCCGCCACCGAGTATTATAGTTTTATTTTTCATATGGTATAAATTTCATTGAAAGTGAATTGACGCAGTGTCGGATATTTTTTTTAGTTAATTGTTCACCTATAAATACATGACCCAGGTGTCCAGCACAAGAATTGCATTGGATCTCAGTACGCATACCATCTGCATCGGGAATATGTTTTATAGCATTAGGAATTTCATCATCAAATGCTGGCCATCCACAGTGTGCATCGAACTTATCTTCGGAGTGATACAATTCTGCATTACATTGACGACATACATATGTACCAGGTTCCTGAAATTTATCATACTCACCAGAAAATGGTTTTTCAGTTCCTTTATCGAGAATGATATGTTTTTCTTGTTCAGTGAGATTATTGAATTTCATATTTTTTATCTTTTTTCAAAAAATAAACTGCCAAGTATGTTGTGATAGGAAACGCGAGAATAAGGCCAATACTTCCGGTGAGTGTCCTTACGATTTCTGTTGCAAGAAATTCATTATCAAGTACATTCATTAGATTGACTCCGGTATTTGCATTTGCACTAAATAAAATAAGAAGAGGAAGAGAAGCACCTGCATAAGTAAGAAAAAGAGTGTTCACCATCGAGCCCAAGTGAGTCCTTCCTATTTCGGATGCAGATTTCACCATTTTTTTCTTTGATAAATCTGGGCTTATTTTTTTTATTTGATTCACTGCTTCTATTTGTCCAAGAATCACATCATCCAAGACACCAAGTGTACCAATCATAATTGCGGCAAGTAAAAGACCACGAAAATCTATGATGTTTACTTGTGGCATACTCGCAAGAAAACTCGCTTCTTCAGAAGAAAAACCGGTGAGCTTGGCTAGGTTCACAAAAACATAAGACAGAAGAAATGTAATAAGAAGTGAGATAAGGATGCTCAAAATCGCGATGTGTGTTTTTTTGTTAAATCCTTCCGTTATATAAACAATAAGTCCGAGTATGGCGACAGATCCTATGAGTGCGGTTAATAGGGGGTTGCTGCCAGAAATAATCTGAGGTATTATAAATTTTGCAATAATAAAAAAGGTGATGGTAAGGCTAATGAGTGAACGGATGCCTTTTTTGCGCCCCACTGCAATAATCGCGATGGAAAAAATTAAAGCAAGTACATAGAGATATCCTCGTCGCACATAATTCATGATAAAAAACTGGTCATTGCCATCAGTGTCTTTGCTTGAGTTTATGAGTACTCTGTCTCCTTTTTTGAAAACATTATCAGTCATGCTCAAGACGTCTATATCTGAGATGCCATAATATGTCAATTCTTTATCTTCAAAAGTACCATTTAACCCTTTGAGAAGAATGTTTTGTTGTGTTGTCTGTGTACCATTTTCTCTTTGTATCTCTTTTTCTTCAATGATTTCGATAATCTTGGCTTCGAAGGTCTCGGTTTCTATTGGTTCTGTTTGTGTCCAGGCAGGAAAAGGGATTGTTACGAGAGATAAAATTGTAAATAAGATAATTTTTTTCATATGAAGGTAGTGTAACAAAAAAAGTATGGTTTTTCCATACTTTTTTGAATTTTATTTATTTATTTTTTGTGGCAAGTTGTCCGCATGCTGCGTCAATGTCAGTACCAAAGCTATGTCGTTGTGTTACTTTGATACCTTCTCTGAGTAAAATATTTTTGAATTTTCGTATGGCCACAGCAGATGATGGTTTGTATCTACCTGTTGGATTGTAACGGATTAGATTTACCATATAGAGTGGTCCATTTACAAGCTCAGCGAGCTCTCTAGCGTGGTATTCACTATCGTTCACTCCATCTATCATCAGATATTCAAACATAACTTGTCTAGATCTATTTTCTACATATTGATCTACCGCATCTATCAAGTCTCTTAGAGGATATTTTCTGTTTATAGGCATGAGCTCTGAGCGAAGTTTATCATTTGGTGCGTGTAAGGATATCGCGAGGTTGATTTGCATTTTTTCTTTTGCAAATTTATTTATTTCGTCAATTAGTCCACAAGTAGAAACAGAAATATGTCGTGCACCAATATTAAATCCATCTTTATCATTGATAAGTCTGATAGATTCCATTACATTGTCATAGTTTAGAAATGGTTCTCCCATTCCCATATAGACAACATTAGTGACTCTGTCCGGACTTTTTTCATCTGTGTGCAAATAGCGTTGCCAAAACAAGACTTGTTCTACAATTTCGCTTACTTCGAGATTTCTTTTGTATCCCATCTTACCTGTCGCACAAAAGTTACATCCCATAGGACAGCCAACTTGAGAAGACACACATACCGTAGCTCTGCCATCTTCGTGTTTCATAAGTACGGTTTCTACTCTTGTGTCGTCTTCGAGTGTAATGAGAGCTTTGAGTGTTTCACTATTTTTTGAACCAAATAGTTCTGATTTGATTTCAAGTGGACACTCACTATTGAGTTTTTCACGAAGAGCGAGAGGAAGTGTGGTATTGTCATTCCAATCTGTTATGAGATCAACAAAAATAGCTTTAGAGGTTTGCTTAAAGCGAAAATTTGGCTGACCTTCGAGCGCCTTGTTTAAATTTTTTAAGTTCATGTGAAGTATGTGATAAAATCGCCTTAAAGACGTTTTGTAATTTGCCACGCGATGAGCGTAGCGAATTTTGCGTGGTTCGCGGACAGGGATTCGAACCCCGATAGGCGGTACCAGAAACCGCAGTCCTACCATTAGACGATCCGCGAATGGTAATAAGTTTACAAGTTAGCAAGTAACTAGTTAACTAGCAAACTTGTAAACTTATTCACTCAACACTTTTCCTTCTTTCAACTTGAAATCTATAAACTTTTGACTTACTTCTACGACATCACTCATAGTCCAACCGTGATTTTTCATCACACGCATAGAACGAATTCTTCGTTTGGTGTGCTTTTCTATCATGTAGATATGAGGGCTTGTTGGTGATTTTATGATCGTTCCGTTTTTGAATCCAACCTCGTTGAGTATAGGGGAATAACCATGAATCACTTCTTCGCGATCACTGTATCCGTCTCCATCACTATCATCGAGCCATAGAATGGTCTTGTGTTTGAGCTCTTCGGATTTGGTGAGACCATCACTGTCTCCATCTGTATTTCCAGAGTCTATGATTTCCTTTCGTGTGAATATAGCCACCTTTCTACCATTTTGTGTATCACCAGGACGATAGTCATGCATAGCGGTCATAACAATATCATATTTATAGCGATAGTCAAGCCCAAAGCGTGTCGCAGGCTCTTGGGTAATGAATTCCTCGGTTTCGTCATCATAGCCTTTTATCACAAATACATGATAGTAGCTCTGCTCTGTTCGGAAATATTGATTCACGAGTTCACGACCATGTACGGGCACCATGACAGGGTGCCCATTGTCTATTTCTTGTTTTATTTGTTCAATTGTAGGATTTTTGACTACATATGCTTCCCAAGGAAGAAATTTGTTTATAATTTCTACAATGTGTGCAGCTTTATTGTCTTTGTTGTATCCAAGATATTTATTTTCCAAGTAGACGAGGCGTTGTATTTTTTCTTTTGCTGTTTCTACATCTACTTTGTCTTTTGAATAACCAAAGTAAAACATTTCTATAAGCATGGTAGATGTTTCTTCGCAAGCAGTTTTCCATGGCTCTACCCATATGCCATCAGGTGCTTGAGAAGAAAAGGGGACAGGAAGAGACTTGGTTGCTGATAGTGTAATCGTAGGGCTTCCTAAAAACAAAAAAATAAGAAAGCTATAAATTAACCCAACTGTCATTCTGTTGCATTGTTGTTTCATTTGTCTTTTAGATATATTAATCGTGGATGTTTTGCTAGATCAAATGTAACACGGTCTGATAATCCTTTTGGCACTAACCCTTCCTCAATACTTATGTGGTTGCCTTTGAAAGAGGCGCCTTCAAATGTCGCGCCTTCTAGTTGTGCTCCGGTAAAATCAGCCATTCGACCAAGTGTAGAGTCTCTAAAAGATGCTCCGCGTGCATTTGCATCTCTGAGTTTTATTGCAGTCATTCTAATATCTGCTAAATTTGAAAAACTCACATCTGCCCCTGTTAGATTTGCATACTCAAGGTCTTCTCCTCCGAAATCAATTTTACTAAGGTTCATGTTACCAAAATGTGTTTTTCCATTTCCTCGCCAAAAATCACTTGTCCAGTCAGTGAGAGCTGTAAGTATTTTCCAATCTATGGGTTCATTACCAAAAATATCTTGGCGCATCTTATTAAATCCTTCAATTGCTTCGTCTAACTCTTCTTGAGTTCTGTATTCCATTAGTTTCTCAAATACACTGCGTATACGTTCTATTTTTTCTTCTGCACCCTCTTCTTTTCCAAAAAATAATCTATTTTCTATAGAATCTCTACCTTGTTTTGCTACAAAATATGTTTGTGCTGTCTCAGGTTCTGGTTTTTCCTCAACAACTTCACGAGGTGTATTCTCAGCTTCAACTTTTGAAGCAAGCATTCTATTTAATAATGTTTCTCGTTTGTCCATATATGTTATATTAATTCACTACTTCACCACCAAGGGCTGCGGCAAGGTCTTGGAGTTCAGGATTTGTTTCTTTTGAGGTATCTTTTTCTTCGACAGTTACATTGATTTTTACTTTTGTTTCGAGTGCTTCGGTAAGTGCTTCTTCGATCTGTGGTTTTATGAGTTTATCCATTATTTTTTCTTTGTGAAAACTATATTGTACAGAAAAGTTTATCGTATTTCCTTCTATCTCACCCAATTGAGCCATTTTTATAATAAAAGAGAGGGCAGGCATCTTTGTTTCTATTTTACTAATGCATGCACCCCATTTTTCTTCCACCTCTTCTTTGGTGATGGTTGATTTTGTGATGATATTTTTTACTTTTTCTTTTATGGTTGGTTTTTCCTTGTCCGTTGTGGTTTTGGTGGGTGTAGGCTTATCTTCTGGAGCTGCTTTAGCTTCTTGTGGGGACAAGTCGCGACCTGTCCTTACTGTTTTGGTGGAGACGTCTTCTTTTTGGTCATGATCCATGCCTCCTGTTTCATGCTTAGAGGACCATTCTATCACAAGCATCTCCAGAGGGAGTTGTGGGAGTGGAGATGTTTTGATTTCTCCTGCACGTTTGAGGGTGAGATCGATGAGACGAACCATCTCTTGTTGAGAGGTGAGGTCTATTAGTCCAGTCATCTGTTTTTGAGCATCTTTGTTGAGATCAAGTTCGCGCTCAGCAAGTTTTTGGTCAACAGTTGCAATCATAAGGCTTCGTAAGAATTCTACAAGCTCAATAGTGAAGTGGGGGAGACTGTTGCCATCTTCAATGAGTTTTTGTATAAACGCAAGTCCTGATACCTGGTCTTTTTTGAGTAAGTGTTCTACAAAGTCGAGTTGTAGTTCAATATTAGTAGTTGGTAGTACAAGTGAGGCGGTTTCTGCAGTGATATGTTTTTCACCACTTGCCATGATTTGGTCGAGAAGACTAATGCCATCGCGTGCACACCCTTCACCTTTTCGTACAATTCGTTGCAAAACATCGTCATCTATTTTTATTCCTTCCTTTTTTGCAATAGATTTGAGATGTTTTTTCATATCATCATCTCCAACCTTGGTAAAACCAAATCTTTGGCAGCGAGAAATGATGGTTGCAGGTAGTTTGTGAGGGTCAGTCGTTGCTAGAATAAACATGACATATTCAGGCGGTTCCTCAAGGGTTTTTAATAGCGCATTAAAGGCAGCTGTGGACAACATATGAACCTCATCTATGATGAAAATCTTGTGTTTTGAGCTTGTTGGCTTGAATTGTGCATTTTCGATAATATTTTGTCGCACATTGTCTACGCCTGTGTGGCTTGCTGCATCTATCTCTATAACATCAATAGAGCTGGAATTGCTGATTTCTTCACACGTATCACAGGTATTACAAGGTTCAGTGGTGCCGTCCTTTTTCTTCTCGCAATTCAAAGATTTGGCTAAAATACGCGCTGTTGTCGTCTTTCCTACACCTCGAGGACCAGAAAAGAGATATGCATGAGCTGTCTTTGCGTTTTTTACTTGATTTTCAAGTGTGGTCGTAATATGTGCTTGTCCAACAATATCTAAGAAGGTCTGGGGACGATGTATATGATACAGTGCCATAGGGTTAAGAAAGTGATGTTTTCAATTTAAAATTTGAAATTAAGCTACCATATTATAACCTAATTTTGGGTAGCCGTAAACTCGATTTTTGGTATGCTCTATTGTCTATTTAGCCCTCCTATGCTATACTCATGGAGTCGTAATAAATAATCTAATTATTTAGGCATTCATTCTTAATCAGAAAATATTATGCCACGCAAAGCAAATCCAGCATTGCTCAAGCCATTAAATCTTAGTGCAGAGCTTGAAGCAGTCGTAGGTAAAGGTCCAATGCCACGTTCACAAGTGGTAAAGAAACTTTGGGATTACATCAAGAAGCATGATCTTCAAAACCCAGAGAACAAGAGAAATATTTTTGCTGACGATCTTCTTATGCCTCTTTTTGGCAAAAAAGAAGTTACTATGTTTGAAATGACAAAGCTTGTTTCACCACATATTACAGATCCAGACAAAAAATAAGAGTTTGTAGAATTTAAAAACACCCTCAAGTTGAGGGTGTTTTTGTTTGTATGCTATGTAAACAAAAAACACCCAAGTATGGTAGGTGTTTTTTGAGCACTCTGAGCTATTTACTTATGATATTTTCTACAGCACCCCATTCACAGTGATTACCTTGAGGTAGGAGTATGACAACCTCATCTCCTGGCTTTCCTTTATAAAAGGTGACTGATGCAGTCAGGACTTTATAATCTTTTTCTTCGTGTCTTACAGACCAAGCTTGCGTCTCTTCATCAAATACAAGTTGTCCTATTACACGTCTTCTGTCTACCGGACCAATTTGTTTGAAAATGAATCTCCCTTCCTTTGTGATCGTGACTTTCATCAAGTCTCCTTCAACTATTTTTGATTTACTTGCGTAATTTGGAGACATAGTATACTCCTGTCCGTCAGCTCCAATCATTTTTTCTCCATCAAACACTCCCTCTACTATTTTCTCTCCTGAATCAAGTGTCATACTGTCAGATTCAGGTAAAGGTGATGATGTTTTTTGTGAGACAGTCTTGCCATCAAGAAGTCGTAGTATACTATCCAGCTGGTCTTTCATGGTGTGAATTGTCTTTTTGATTTGGTCGGTGTCTATAGGTTGTTTCTCTGGCGCCACCAGTGTTGATTTTGATTGTTGTGGCAAGTCACCACCTGTCATTTCTGACTTTGCAATGTCGTTTTGTTCATCTGTTTGCGTATCATCCTGCATGGTTGCAAATGTGGAGATACTTGAGAGATCATCTGATACATCGTCTACTCTGTCGTTGATAATATGTGAAAGTTGGTTCATAGTTTGGTGTTTGTTTTTCATCTAGTTATCTCGTCCACATCTTGGTTCGAGACTAGATATTTAATTTTGAAAATCGTTTGAAAATGAATTTGTGATCCATGATTTGTGTCTTGTGACACAGTGTATCTATTTTATCAAAAAACCTGACGAGTGTCAGGCTTTCAAGTGGACTGTTTGTGGATGTAGAGAGGATAACTATGAGAAAAAATCTCTTGACAATTTCTATTATAGTGTTGCTTCGATCATATCGTCTTTACTTTGTTCAACTCCTTGGTCGAGTTTTGTTCGTTCCATGATTTCTGCCTCTACAATACTGCGATCTCTACCATACTTCAGGCGAGAGAGCTGTCTAATGGCGTCTGCAAGCTCTCTGTTGCCCTCCTCAGGGGCGTATACTGACATATTGAATGGTTTTGTCGTCTCATTGTTTACCAGGAGCTTGGAGTTGCAGGTAAACTTCTCTACATTCATAAGGTCGTAAGCACCAAAGGTAGGGGCAAACTCTTTTGCAAGCACATCTGCATCTTCTGGACCAATACGATAGACACACATGGTACCAACGTTACCAAGCACCGCATCACGGATCTCAGCCTTACCTTTGTCATCAACCAATTGGTTTAAGTATTGGTGAGCAATGATCAGATCAAGTCGGTATTTACGTGCCTCAGAGAGAATAGTTGAAATAGAATCAGTAATGAAGTTTTGGAACTCATCAATATAGAGATAAAAATCTTTTCGATCTTCTTCTGCCATATCCGCACGTCCCATAGCAGCCATTTGAAGCTTGGCAACGATAATGAGACCGATGAGTTTGGCATTTACTTCACCTGTCTTACCTTTTGCAAGATTTACAATGAGGATTTTTTGTTTGTCCATGATGTCACGGAAGTTGAATCCAGATTTCTGTTGTCCCATGATGTTTCTCATCATGTCATTTTCCACAAATCGACCAACTTTTGAAATCAGATAGCCAAGCATCTCAGACTTGTGGAAATCACTTGTCTTTGCCATTTCTTTTTCCCAAAATGCGCGCACTACTGGATCTTTTAATTTTTTCAAATATATTTTTACATAATCATCATCAGTAAACATGCGTGGAATGTCAATAATCGTACCTGGATTATCAATATCTGCCATGAGTGTAAGCATCACATTACGCATTTGGTGTTCAAACATCGGCCCAATCATTTCTGGTGGGAAAAGTTTGTAGAAGATTCCAATCATTTCTTGTACTGCATAATCTTTTTCATCTTCTGATCGTGCTTCGAGCATGTTGAGTCCCACTGGTCTGTCGAGATCAGACGGATTGAAGATGACCACATCATCAGCACGGTCTTTTGGTACGTGTGACAATACATATTCAGCAAAGTCTCCGTGTGGGTCTACGACGGCAACACCTTTTCCATTCTGTATATCTTGCACAGCCATGTTTTGGATCAGTACTGATTTTCCAGAACCAGATTTACCAATCACATAGAGATGTCGTCGGCGATCAGCGTCTTGTAGTTTTACTTGATAATCTTGTCCACGATAGGGGACATGACCCATGAGAATACCATCACTAGGAAGATTTGGCGGCGGAGCTGGTTTGCGTGCACCAAGCCATTTGATATTTGGTGCTTCGGTAGAGTGAAGTGGTAAGTGCCACAGACTGGCCAATTCTTCAGTATTGAGAAGTGTATCTTTTGTTTCATTAAATGATCGGTAGATGAAGTCTCTGATAAGTAGTTTTTGATTTCGTGGAATAGCTGCAGCAAACGAATTACCATAGCGATAGAGATTGTACTGACCAAAAGCACCTATGAGGTTATCAAGGTTCATACGAGCCATATCAGCGTTGTCAGAGGCACTCAGAAGCCTTGTGGTCACGTCTACACCACCTTTGGATAGTTTTTCTTCTATACCCTTAAGCATCTCTTCTTCCATAGACGAGAGCTGATATTGGTCTTTTTGTTGCATCCCTTCTGTCTTTTGGGAAATTTGTTCACTCACACCTTTTCCAATATGTCTGAGTGCTTTGCCAAATGCATTTTTGTGTATGATATTTTCAAATTTTTCACCCTTCTTTACCTCACGCACAATACGTACACCTCTTCGTCTCCATTTTCTATGAGCAGATCGAACAACAAATTGTACTGCAGCAGAACTATTTTGTTCATTTATACGAGCCAAAACATTAAGTACTGCAGACATAGGATCTGAATCCATGTTTTTGTATGTTTTGAAGGGGAAGACATGGACATTTTTGCCGCTAAGATACGCTCCTACGATAGAACTTTTTTCAGTGAAAATATTATAGTCAGAAATTTCCTCGATATGAGCATATGGGTATTGCGCGTTTACTTGCTGCTCGATAAATCCTTTTATTTTGTGAGGTACCGCAATATAGAAATGTATGAGATTGTTGTGTACGACAATTTCAAATGAAATATGGTCATTACGTCCTCGAAAGAGACGCATGAAACCTCGCTCAGCCTTGAGAGCTGCTATCGCAGAAAAGAGTGTTTCAGTAATACCAATTTCTTCTTTTATTTGTTCAAGTCGTTCTTCTTGTCCTGCATTGCTTGCACCTTCTGATTTCTTTTCTTTTGGTACGAGGATGTGTAGGAGGGTGCGGTCAAAGGCATGTTTCATTTTGAATACTGACCGTGTGACAGAGCGTGTAATAAAAAAGACACCTATAACAAGCAGTACCATAGATCCCCAAATCGTAAGATTGAGAATCATGTCTGTGGTAAAAAAAGGTGTCACCTGAGTAGTGCTTTCAGGAATTACATTGAATTGAAATAAAAACGTAAGCATAGATTATTCTTGCTGGTTGTTTTTGATAGACATGATCTTGTCTGCCTTGATCTTTGCTTCTTGTTCGAGAAAAAAAGAATTGATACCAGGAAGCATTTTGAGCCACTCCATGAGTAGTTTGAATATTTCTTTTATTTTTACATGCGTTTTTTTCATCAGCTGTCTGATTTTCCAAGCAACTTCTTCGCCTTTGATCTTGAATTCTTGCTGTTGGATAGGGGTGAGTTCCATGTAGGCGTCAGCCAGACCTTCTTGCATCACATGTTCTATGCGTTCAGTAAGTTCATCTTTTACCTTTGGGAGTTGTAGATCTTTTTTCTTTTTGCGACGTAGTTTTTTCTTCAATGTATCAATACGTCCTTCAAGAGAATTGTCTTCTACAGTGAGCGGCTGAGTTTCTTGTTCTTTTTTTGTAGGGAGTTCTGTTTGTGTTTCAGAAGGTGCTGCCTGTGTTTCAGGAGTAGCTTCTACTGCAGGTGTTTGTTTAGCAGGGGATTCGGGTGCCTGAAAATTTGGATCTGGATCAGGGATCGGTTCAGCGTATTCAATTGCGTGTTCTTCAGAAGAACCTAATGTAATATTTTCTGGAATGTTTTTGTCTGGCATATATCACGAACGAGTTTATAAAGTCTCTAAAGTTCTTAAAGTTATAAAGTTTTTATTAATCCCGAGATCATTTTTGAAATTTCTTCAGAGGATTCTTTGAGAAGTGTAAAATCTTTCTTATTTATATAATTCAGTTTTGAAGCAAGATATAACATAGACCTTACTTCTCCACTAGAACCTTTTGCAATATATAAAAATCTAACAAATTCTTTATTTGATTTTCGTTCAAATCCTTCTGCGACATTATTCATTATAGAAACAGACGCTCTTCTGATCTGATCTCGAAAACCAAAATCTTTGTTATCTTTAAAAATATTATAAATTTTAACTGATAGCTTCCCGGACTTTTGCCACACCACAATATCCTCAAATCGTTCAAATTTCATGGCAAATTTAAGTTCTACCCCTTTTTGACTTTATGAACTTTTTTACTTTTTAACTAGATACAGTATACCAAAAAAAACAAAAAAGAGCTACAAAAAGCTCTGTATTGTTGATAAAATTATTTTCTTTTTAATTTCATCAATGCAAAAAAGACAACAAGGGATACGAGGTAGGCTGAAATTGTTCCACCAAATATTCCAAAAGCAGGAAATGTCCAGTGTGATGCGACGACAAATGGAACATATACAAAGGAACCGGCTGCTACTGTCTTTCCAATTTTGAAAAGCATATCAGATCCATAGTACCAGTGTAAGATGACAAAGGTTGACGTGAAGGCGGCTGGGAAACCACTCATGACCCCACCCCAAAAAGGATGTAATACTTTTGACAAAAATACCGCCAGAGTAATAATTGATCCCGCAAATATTGCTCGACCAAGTTTTTGAACCGTGTTGTAGGCCAGATGAACTTTTTGTTCTTTTACATTATTTTTTATTGTAAGAAAATAGTACGCAATGCTTACAAAAAGCCCAAATATTAAAAGACTCAAAATAATATTATCAAATTTGTATATAGCCAAAGGTACGGATAAAATAAGCCAAGAGCCTAGCCCACCGGATAAACTAAGGATAATAGACTGTGTTCTAGGTAATTTTATGCGAGATACATACATGTACACCACAGAGAATATCATGACAGATCCATCGGTGGCCACTGCTATAGGGGCTATTTTGCCAACTGCCTCAGGTGATGTCGCCCAGGCAATGAAAATAAAACTGACAACAACAGTAGAAGGTAAAGATAAGAGTATTCCAGCAATTTTTCCATTTGCTTTTTCTGCCACAAAGCTTAAAAGAGCAATCGTAGAGCCACCAACAAGAAATGAAGTGATGAGTTGTAGATAAAAAAGATTAGTCATTTATTTTATAATCTGAACTCTCCCAACTTCACCGGTAACTAGACGAACCTTGATGCCACGATGATGATTTGGAGAGCTGGTTAAAATATCTTTTACCACGCCATCAAGAAGCCTATCAGTTCCTTGATCTTTTTTTAGTGTAATAGCGACATGGATGCCGGGTTTTATGTTTGCGCGTTTGGTTCCGTTCATAAAATGTTGTTAGCTCCTCCCCTATGAGGGGAGGTTGGGAGGGGTCTTTAATATAAAAATATATATTTTAGATAATGGACCCCCTCTGTCACTTCGCCCATCTTCGCCTTCGTGCCTCAGGCTATGATGGACAAGTGTCAGCTCCCCCTTGTAGGGGGAGAGTTTTATTCTAAAGTTTCTTCAAACGCACCCCACACACAACACTTGGTCGTGTATCTACGAGGGCAATCTATTGATGAACAATTTTTTTCTATAAATTCATTCCATTTTTCTTCCAGTTCTTTTGGAATGGCTCCATCTCCATCATGATTCATTTTGCATGAATCTGTTCCACAGGTGTTTGTCATAAGTTATTTCTCTTTATTAATCCATTTTTTATCCAGCGCGTCTTCGAGATCAATATCCATGAGATGTGCGATCACTACTACCATACCGAGTACATCTGCGAGCTCTGCGGCAACTTGTTTTTTTGATTCTTCTTTTGATACATGTTTTACTGGTCTGCTTTTCTTTCTGTCAGTCAATATAGCTTGCGATAATTCACCAACTTCTTCAAAAAGTTTAAACAATGCAAAATCTTCATCTATGGTAATTTTGTGTTTTTTTCCATACCTAACAAGATTTTGTACGAGCTTTTCTTGGAGTTCTGTGAATTGCATAGGATTTTTTTAAATTGTCATTCCGACCGGAACGACTATAGGGAGTGAAGTGGAGGAATCTGTTTTTTAAGTTTATATTCTTAGTAAACAGATTCCTCCGCTACATCCTGCACTTCGTCAGGACTTCGGTCAAAATGACAGAAATATAAAGATGTACTCAGCGTCTACAGATCCTTCACTACACCTGCCTGCCGGCAGGCAGGTTCAGGATAGCTTCCGCCACCCTCATCCCATAAGCAGCTGAACTCACAATACCTCCGGCATAACCTGCACCTTCGCCAGCCGGATAGATTCCGGCAATATTTGATTGCATGGTTTCTTTGTCGCGGCTAATGCGTAGTGGAGAAGAGGATCGGGTTTCTATGGCTGTGAGGACTGCGTTTGGATTGGCAAATCCTTTTATTTTGTTATCAAGCTTTGGTAGTGCTTCGCGTAAGCTATCTGCAACAAAGTCTGGTAAACATTCATCAAGTGACGCGAGTGTGACACCTGGTTTGTATGTTGGTTTTACGCTTTTTATTTTATCAGATTTTTGTTTTTTCAAAAAATCTCCGACGAGTTGCACTGGGGCATGATAATTACTACCACCAAGTTCAAATGCTTTTCTTTCCCACGCTCTTTGGAATTCAATTCCTGCAAGTGGGTGATCAGACCCAAAGTCGTCACCATTTACATTGACGAGCAGTGCCGCATTAGAATTTTCTCCGTCTTGCGCATATTCACTCATACCGTTGGTGATTACCTCACCTTCTGCAGACGCAGACGGCATCACATATCCACCAGGACACATACAAAAGGTATATACACTGCGGTTTGCATCACTGTGTGCAACGAGTTTGTATTTTGCCGTACCGAGCTTTTTTTCTTTATAAAACTTGTCATACTGAACTCTGTTGATCATCTCAGCCTTGTGTTCGATACGCACACCAATAGCAAATGGTTTTTGTTCTAGATCAATCTTGCGTTCATGTAGCATTTCATATGTGTCGCGTGCAGAATAGCCAATAGCGAGTACGAGATGGTCTGTCGCAATTTCTTCTTTGTCATTCAAGACAATACTCTCAAGTTTTCCATCCGTAATAGTAATATCTGTCATCTGTGTATCAAATCTCACTTCACCACCAAGATCAATGATTTGCTTTCTCATGTTTTTTGCCACCTTGCGGATCTTGTCAGTCCCAATGTGTGGTTTTGCATCCCAGAGAATCGTATCTGGTGCACCAGCAGCAACCATTTCAGAAAAAATATAATTAATTCGTGGATTGGTAATAAGGGTGTTCAATTTTCCATCAGAAAATGTTCCAGCCCCGCCTTCACCAAACTGGATGTTTGACTGCGTATTTAGTTTACCACCGTTCATAAAGTCATCTACATCTTTTATTCTACTATCCACATCTCCACCACGATCGATCACCAGAGGATTCAATCCAGCTTTTGCCAGGAGTAGTGCCGCAAACATTCCTGCAGGTCCGGTACCCACGACTACTGGACGTTTATCAGTTCGTAATTTCGCACCTTTCACAAGTTCGTACGTATATGGTTCCTTAATCTCTATTCTATGATGTTTGATATTCTTCTGCACAGCCTTACTTTTCAAAACCTTAGTCTCAATCTTATTCTTAATCTTAACAGTGACGGAGTACACGAAGTAAATCATCTGGCGTTTTTTTCTCGAGTCAATCGCACGCTTAGTAATTTTATAATCTTTTACATCTTCAAAACCCAAACCCAAAATATCTGCAATAGCTTGTTGCAGATCGTCAGTGGAGTGGGTGATAGGGAGGGTTATTTGTTGGAGGGAGATCATAATTATTTTTTAATTTATTCATCTATTTCTCCAAATATATCTTCTAAAAATAGCCTTAATGTTATAGCCGGACCCCGCACATCACTCATGGTTACGCTCAGTGTATAAGAATGTTGGGAGCCATCTAATAATAATTTATATCCCATAATTTATTGATACAGTCTTTTTGTTTTCATTATCTTTTCTATTTTACCAACAAGTGCCTTGGTATCTAGGTATTCAGCATCTTCCATTATTTCATCCTCCATGTCCATTCTTTGAAATTTTCTTACTATAGAAAGTGGTAACATTCTTCTTAATATTAGAATACAAGAATTTTCTTTTTTGTTATTGTGATCAAAGTTAAATTCGTTACAAAGTTTTTGTAAATCTTTTGGCAATTTTTCTATTAGTTCTTGTGGAAATAAACCCTCGGATATCTGTATTGACGTTATTGAGTCTATATCCTTTTTTTGTT
>PKTJ01000015.1:0-22019 GCA_002869205.1 Candidatus Parcubacteria bacterium
AAAAGAGACGCTGTTCGAGCAGTTCGTCTACTCCCTGAGGAAGCTCGGGGAAACTGTCGTTTCGATCTCCGTTTACGCCCTTGTCATGGGCGTAAACCAGGTCAGGGACAACATGGATCTCATGGGGTTCCTCAAGGACATCGAGCGTAAAGCCGTCGCCTGGGGAGCTGCCTAACGGCGAAGACAAGCGGCTAAAGAGCCGCAAACCACAGGAGGTGTCGGACGACACTCATCAGTCCGGCAAGCGACATTTACCAAGGGAGGGCAGGAGGTATGATAAATGTCGCTCACTTGGTATATTATATTAACATAATACAATATACTGAGTGTTATATATCAGAAAAAATCGCTTAATAGCGATTTTTTTATTTTTCTTCATACTACAATAGCTCTTGACAAAAACAAAAAATATGCTATGTTACAGACAACGAAACCAACGGAGCTGTCATGGAGACCAAAATCTTCAGGACAATTGTTCAAGGAGCGGTGGGATTCCCCGTACTCATGAACTGGGTATTCTGGGAAGCTATCATCATCCTCCTCACACTCATTATCTTGATGATGGGCAGTCTGCCCGTTAGAAAATGACATGATCCCAAGGAGGAAAGGAGGGACATGGTCAGTTGAATATATTTACAAAAATATAGTGAACTAAAAAAACAATCTGCGTATATGCAGATTGTTTTTATTATTTTATTCTTCTTCTTGTTGACGAAACAACTCTTCTGCTTCTGGGGATATTGTCACAGTATCACCCTTTTTGTCTGGCACGGGTTTTTTATCTCTCTTGGGATCATAAGGGCGATCTTTGACAATTTTCTTAACCGGCTCAACCAATGGTTCGCGTCTTGGACCTTTTGGTGCATCTATTCCACTCATATATACTAAATTAATGTTTTCTTGAGACCTTCTCCTACACGCTCAATAGCTTTTACAAAAGCTGCGGTGCGCATATCTATGCTATATTTTTCTTTAGTATCCCACACTTCATTAAATGCGTCTACCATAATACGCTCCAATCTTTCCAAAATATCTTCCTCACTCCAGTGTTCACCTTTTACATTCTGATCCCATTCAAAATAACTGACTGTTACTCCACCAGCATTGGCAAGCACATCTGGAACAACCACAATCCCCTTTTCCTTCAAAATCTCGTCTGCCTCTGGAGTCGTAGGGCCATTTGCTAATTCCACCACCGCCTTTGCTTTTATTTGTTGTGCATTGTCTGCAGTAATTACATTTTCCAGAGCAGCTGGTACCAAAATATCTACATCGAGTTCCAATATCTCTTCGTTTGTTAACTCTTCTGTTCCTTCAAATCCCACAACAGATCCAGTCTCTTTTTTAAAAGCTTCTAATTTTTCAATATCTAACGCACTTCCCTTTATCGCACCACGAGAATCACTTACGGCCACAACATTATATCCCTTTTCACTCAAAATCTTTGCCATGAAACTTCCTGCATTACCAAACCCTTGAATGGCAACTTTTGTGTCGGCAGGAGTCATACTCATTTTGTTTGCAAGTTCAAGCACACAATACACACCACCTTGTGCAGTAGAATATCCACGCACTTCTGACCCACCGTCTTCGATTGGTTTGCCAGTGATTACACCTGGATCATCATGTCCTACTAATTTCTCATACTCACTACGCATCCACGACATGATTTGTGGAGTGGTATATACATCTGGTGCAGGCACATCCTTGTCAGAACCAATATTTCTCCATACTTTTTGTACATACCCACGAGAAAGTCTTTCAATCTCACCCTCGCTCATTTCTTTTGGATTGACAATAATACCGCCCTTACCACCACCCATAGGAATATTCACTGTTGCACACTTCACCATCATCCAAAAAGATAGTGCCTTTACCTCATCGAGTGATACATTCCAATGATAACGAATACCACCTTTGTATGGCCCTAGTGTGTTGTTGTATTGAGATCTATAGCCGGTAAAAACCTTCACTTCTCCGTTGTCCATTTTGACAGGAACTGAGACAGTGAGGACACGTTCTGGTTGCTTTAAAACCTCATAAACACCTTTGTCCAGATCCATAATCTTGGCAGCTTTGTCGAGCTGAGACATGGCATTTTCAAACGGATTACTCATATATTCTATTGTTGGATTAATTAATTTACTGGTAGATATTGTACGCTTTTTTCAGATGCCAGGCAAGAGTGGATAAAAGCACATACATTGACAAAACAAGTAAAATATGATAGAGTGTGGTATAAACTATTTACAAGTTATAATTCTTAATTTTGTATAGTATGAAGTATCTCGTAAGTACTGTTATCGCATTATCTCTGTCTGTTCTCCTATATACACCTGCATTAGCCTACTCTCCGTCAAAATTTGTTCAAGACTCTACTAAGATTGGCAAGGCATATTTTTCTGCTAATTACAGTGATGATATCAGGAGTGTCTGTAATACATTTGATGACTATTCACAAGAAACTCCAAACCGTGCAGGAAGTATGTTTACACAAACATACAATAGATATCCAGAGATTAAACCTCTCGTACCAATCAATATCTTTTTCCAAAAATAATTGTACATCAATAAAAAACATCCGCCATATAGTGGATGTTTTTAATTATTATACTACTACATCATGTTTGGTGAATCTGATTTTTTCTTGTCCTTAAAAACTCTCTTAAATATCTTTACCACGATCCAGACAATAAGTGCAACAAACAACCAAAGTGGAATGTATACTACAACCCATATCAAGAAGTTAATTAAACCTTGACCTACGTCAACAAGAGATCTAAATGCTTCTTTGATCTGTGCAAATGGTTTCTATGTATCTTCTTCATCCCACGCAGGCAATACCGAGGGGTCAGTTGAAAAATGTACCGTCAATGTTGAAAGGTCTGCGCTTTGTCGTAGGTATTTCATACGACCCTCGATACGATCGATATCTCCACGCACACGAGAAATTTCTCTTTGGACATTCAATATATCTTCAATTTCTGTAGCCTTCTTCATGATTTCCAAAAATTGTTTTTCAGTTGCACGCAAATTATTTACTTGAGCATCTAGATCTACAAATTCTTCTGTCACATCTTGTCCATTTACTCTTTGGGATGTAACCTCTCCATACTCTTTTACAACTTCAAGTCCTTCATCAAACGATGCTACAGGAACACGCACGGTAATATTTCCATATAATGCCAGACCTGATTTACTTACATCACTGTTTACGATGAAACCACCTTGTTCTACGGCATATTCTCCAACTTTTTTTATTGCATCACGGACATTTTCTACCACCATCGACATATTCCCCGTCTTGATAATGAGACGTTCCTGAACTACTGAATCTCCTCCTGTCTCTGGCATCATTTGTGGTGATGGACGAGAATCGTCGTAGGCACTCTTTTTTGCTGACATCTCTAATCCTTCTGTAACAGCCAAACCAAATGAATCACCTGTATCCATGGCATATTCCCCTCTATAATTATTTAAACTAGTAGCACCAGTTAACTGACTCGTTGTAAACTTGTATACAACGAATAAAATAATTACGAGCAATGGCATACCAATCCAAAGCCCAACCTTGAGACCTTTTGACATATGATTGAGTTTAAAAGTTAGAAAGTTTATGAAGTTTATAAAGCATTCTTGTTTTTTAACTTTACAAACTTTTAAACTTTAAGAACTTATTTACTATACCACAAAAAAACAACCCATTAAAGAGCTGTTTTGATTGTCAAAAAAACTTAACATTACATGTGTTTGTCCATCATTTCTTTTAGTTTATCTTTTGTCACTCCACCAACCATTTGATCTACTACTTCACCACCCTTGAAAACAAGAAATGTTGGGATACTCATCACTTTGTATTGACCAGCAACTGTACCGTTCTCATCTACATTGAGCTTTCCTATTTTTGCCTTACCTTCATACTCGCCTGCGAGTTCTTCTACAAGAGGACCCATCATTTGACATGGACCACACCATGGTGCCCAAAAATCTACTAGCACAAGTGTTTCTGATTTAAGAACTTCTGCATCGAAATTTGCATCAGTGAATGTTGCTTCTGCCATACTATTTAAATAAATATTAAAAATGTCTTTATATTAATTATTTTCATCTTCAGACCCATCTTTCAATCCACCAAAATCTATATCCTCAACCCCTTGCGAAGTGTCTGTGGTGCCATCCGCACCATAGAGAAAACTTACTTTGAAAATCTCCCCATTGAGCTCAAGTACTCTTGTAAAACCAAGATCATTTTGCTCAAGCTTGTTATCTATTACTTTTTGAGAAAATTGTACACCAGCCTCTTCACTTGATTGAGACACTACATGATCAAATGCTTCTCTCATAGCATTTCCATCTGCACGTCCAACAACATATACATAATCTTTTGGTCCTTGTTCCAGAGACACACGATGACCAAGTGCTGCAGTATTAATATTACCCGCGCGATACACTGTTGCGTCAACTTTTCGAAATATGTTTTTTAAATATCCTTCAAACACACTCCTTGTGTCCAACGTCTCTTCTACAGGAGTATCTTCAACATCGTCTACGTCAGAAGATCCACTGACATCTATCTTTTCTGGACCAAGTTTATCTCCGCCTGTCACTATCTTCAATTCTACACCTGCGCCGGGAAGTTTTTTACCTTTCCTGTCAACGAGGTTACCATATCTACCAGATGCATCTGGATTGTGATGAATATCCATTGCTGCCTCCCCCATAAAAAATTATTTAAAAATAATTTCTCGTGCTTTTGTTTCTTCAGTATAAAATTCTATTACGTCCCCCTCTTCAATCTTAACCGATCCTTCAAATTTTACACCGCATTCCGTACCTTGTGTCGCCTCTTTTACACTTGCCTGACCAACTTTACAGTCACTAATTTTACCGGTACCCATATTCACTCCTTCACGCTTTACACGAGCCAATACATTTTTCATAGCTTTTCCATCTTCTACTTTTCCACCCACAATCATAGAACCTTTTTCTTTGAGGAAAATTCCCATGATCTTCATATTACCAAGTTCGGTAACAATCTTTTCATCAGACAACATCTTTCCGAGCTCTTCTTTTATCCAGTTAATTAAATCATAAATGATACTGTATTGTAAAAAGTGGATATCTTCTTCACGCATACTATCTTCTGCAACAGGAGTTGCATTTACATTGAATCCAATCATTGTTGCTTTACCAGCTTTTGCTTTATTTACATCATCTTCATTTATATTACCAAGTCCCTTACCGACAATTTTAATACCCACCTCATCGTGCTGGATTTTGCCCAAAGATGCAATGATTGCTTCGAGACTTCCCAAAACATCGGCTTTGATAAATAAATTGAGTGTTTTTTTCTTTTTCTCATCGTCACTTGAATTACTATCAATAATCGTTGTTTTTTCTGCGCCCATTTGTTGTGTCTTTTTCTTTTTGACATTGATTTCTTGAGACTCAGATTCTTTTCCGACGTCCAACACATCTCCAACTTCTGGAGCAACTTTAAAACCAATGATTTGAACAGGAACAGAAGGGCCGGCATTTTCTATTAATTCACCTTTATAATTTTTCATTGCACGAACATTTCCGTATATCTCATTATTTACTACAAGTTTATCACTTTTGTTAAGTGTACCAGATTGAATAAGCACTGTTGCTACAGGACCCATACCCTTGTCTACATGAGATTCAATAACCGTACCAACAGCCGGAACATGTGGATCTGCCTTTATGTCATCTTCATTCATATCTGCAACAAGTAAGAGAACATCAAGTAGTTTATCAATATGTAAATTTTCTTTTGCAGAAATTTCTACCATTGGTACAGTACCACCCCATTCTTCTGCCAACACATCGTGTCCTGACAAATCAGTCTTGGTCTTTTGGACATCAGCACTTTCTTTATCAATTTTATTGATTGCTACCACAAATGGAAGTTTTGCTGCTTTGATAATATCAATTGCTTCTTTTGTCTGAGGCTTCACCCCATCATCAGCTGCAACTATCAAAATTGCGATATCAGCAACTTGCGCACCACGAGAACGCATCATCGTAAATGCTTCGTGTCCTGGTGTGTCGATAAAACTAATGGCACGCTCTGCCTTTGTCTTTGGGTCTTTCCACACTGTCTGGTATGCACCGATGTGCTGTGTGATACCACCAGCTTCTGTATCTATAATATTTGCTTCACGAATCGTATCAAGAAGTTTTGTCTTACCGTGATCTACATGCCCCATAATAACAATTACTGGTGCACGAGGTTTGAGATTTTCAGCCTTTGCAAGAGCCTCTTCTAAATTTTGTGTTCGCTCTTCTTCTTTTTCTTCGTCCACTTCTTTTTCCTCTTCTTTCTTTACTTCAAAACCAAGATCTTCTGCCAAAATCGCCATCGTATCAAAATCAATGTCTTGGTTTTGATTTGCCAAAATACCATTTTTCATGAGCTCTGTAATAATCTGACTCAAAGGAAGTTCGAGTACTACGGCAAAATCTTTTACTGGAAGACGTACTGGCAAAGAAACAGTCTGACCAAGTTCTTTTCTCATCTCTTTTTCTTTTTCTTTTGCTTCTTCTTGTTCTTTTCTACGCTTTTCCTCTAAATCACGCTTGATAAAGCGCCATTTACGCTGAACTTTTTCAGCAGTCTTATCATCAATTTTAATAGCTTTTGCACCAATATCAAAACCATACTGCGGCAATACGTCGAGTAATTCTTTGGTATTTATACGAAGTTTTCGTGCGAGTTCAGTAACGTTCATGATTACAAAGCTTACGAGACCTAACAGGTCCTTATTAAAGTGGTTCGTATTATAGGATAACACTAGGGAAAAGTCAATGTTTTAGACTAAAAACCGCCCTTTTGAGCGGTTTTTCTTTTGTAAGGACTTTTTTAGCTAAAATACTTCCCCACCAACTCACCAATCTTTCCCTCAACCTCTTCTGCTTTCAAAGGTGGTTCCTGACCAGATTTCTCAATAAGTTCGATGACTACTTTCAAAATTTGTTTCATACCAGGAATAACGTGAGCATCGCGATCTTCTGCATATGAGAAACGGATATAGCCCTGGCCCATTTCACCAAAGTCAGATCCAGAGAGTGTTGCTATTCCCTTTTCATACAAAAGCCAATTACGCAAATCAACATCACTTTTGATATTTAATTCGTTTTTTACATAATCAAAGTCGAGTACACGTTGGAAGCTCGGGAATAAATAGAATGCACCTTCCGCTTCATTACAAACCACATATGGCTTGAGAAGATTGAGAGCATCAGACACAAACATTCCTTTCTTTTCGTATTCTACAAAATCTTTGTTGATCAGTTCTTGCACTTCTGTCTTTACACTCTTGTATTCAAACCCATCCAGACTCACATCACCAAACACACAGCCAGCAACGATTTGCTCCATGCGATTTACATTACTCCACTTGTTAATTGCAAATCGTCCAAAAATTTCAATCAGCCACTCTGGTGCAATCATAAATCCGAGACGCCAACCAGTCATAGCATAATTTTTTGAATAGCCATTCAAATTGATAGTCCAATCAATCATGCCAGGAATTGACAAGAAGCTGAAGTGTTTGCGTCCATCAAATACGATCTGATCATAAATATCATCAAAGATAACGTAGAACTTATGCTCTTTTACGAGTTCTGCAATTGCTTCGAGTTTTTCTTGACCAATCATCATGCCGGTTGGATTTTGTGGTGTATTTACACACAAAAGTTTCACTTGATCATTTTCTTGCAAAAGCTTTTGCAAATCTTCTACACGATACTCAAGTGTTTGTGTTTCCTCATTTTTGTACGCCTTCCAGCGAAGTACCCCACCGTGATTGTAAAATTCTGCAAGAGACTCATACACTGGATATCCAGGATCCTGGACAATAACTTTGTCACCGGGTGCAAGTAATGCCTGGAACGCAAGTTCGATCACTGGTTTTCCACCAGGTTGTAACATGACATTTTCTTTTTTGATTTCTACACCACGTGTCTCACTCCAATGCTTCGCAATATTGTCACACACCTGCGGATAGCCTGCAAAGTGACCGTACTTGGTTTGTTTGTCTTTCAAAGCCTGAATTGCCACATCAATAATAGGCTGCGGGGTCTTTGGGCCGGTATCTCCCACATGAAACTTGTACACGTGTTCAAATTTATTTGAACTATCAACGGCAATCACCTCAGCCCCAAACCCAAATGCAGTCTCAGTTCCTAAATAGTTGAGAGCAGGGTTAATTGAAACATTTGGCTCAAGATTTTTGTCTGCAAGAAATTTTGGTATATGTGACATATGATTAATTCAAAGCCTTATTAATTTTTTCTTTAATACCTTGTGAAGTCAAACCTGCAAGCTCATACACCTCATCAACACCACCTGACTTCAAATAGGTGTCAATACAAATTGAACGTTTCACATAATCAGCCGGAAGTAGGAATGGATATAAGAATCCTTTCCATCCGGCATGAACTGCGACTGTTCGCTCACGTTCTTCATCACTAAATATTGCATTGGCTTTTTCTGGATTTGACTTACGTAAATCTTCAAACAATTCTGGTGATGTAACTGCAAGGAGTTTTACATCAAGACCCTGTGCTTCCAGCTCTGGTACAATTTCAATCGTATTTTTCAAAACCTGCATTCCAGAAATAGCAAGTACAACTTTTTCATTTCCATTATTTTTATAATCCTTAAACGTGTATGCACCATTTATTGCTTCACGAGCTTCTGGGACTGATTGTCCGCAACATGCATTTTCTCCACGTTTAAATACAGGCGTACCTGGACGTGTCACTGACAATGCGATTGGCTCACCTTTTTCAAATGCATGAAAGAGCATTTCCACCACTTCATTTGCATCCATTGGTTTGTACACTTTGATACCAGGATATGCATTGTACATACTCATCCAATACAAGCCTTGATGTGTAGGACCATCTTCTCCTGTTTCTGGACCATCGTGTGCTGACAAAAGAACAAAGAAGCCTTTTGATTCAGGATACAAATGATTTCCAATCAATATAAGACGGATTGCATTAGTCATCATAGAACTAAATACACCATATGAAGAAAATACAGAAACAGGTGCATAACCTCCTGGCAATCTATCAGCTGTCATAGCTGCGCCCATCATCGCCATGTTTTGTTCAGCAATACCAAATCGAATTCCACGACCATATGGATTATCTCTATTGATTACACCGTACACATCTTCTGCCTTTGCCACAGAGACTGAGCCTGCAAGATCTCCTGCTCCTGCATAGAAAAATGCTGTTTCTTTCATAAGCCAAGAGAAAAATTCTTGACTTGCTTTTCGTGTTGCCACATCAGTACCTTGCTCGAAGACTAATTCTTCAGGCAATACATCCGGTCGTTTTATTTAAATAGGATTTTTGAATGGTCTACCTTCAAGTCTTGTTTTCATTTGAGAAACAAGTTCATCTTCTGGTTTGACCAAATTTTTTGCAATATCTAATCTCTCTGAAATATAACTCGTAAGTTCAGGAGTAAGTGCATCTATTATTACATCAATATCTTTTCCTACTTCACCTTCGATGCCTGGAATTTCAAATCCTAACTTTTTCATGATGTCCACATAGTCTTCATGAGAAGCTGGCGCACCATGAGACTTGTTTGAATTTTCTACCGCACCATAATGTTTTCCCTTAAGTGTGTGTGCTATTACCACCGTTGGACTACCATTATCAAATACTTTTTGCTGTGCCAATCGATATGCATACACACATTCAAGAATATTATGTCCATCAATCTCAATTACATTCCACCCAAGAGATTGCCAGTTATTTATATACGGCGTCATCATTACCTCATCAATATCACCGTCAATACCATAATGATTATAATCAAGTGCCACAACCATATTGTCAGCACCTACAGTGTTTAACAAATTACGCGCCTCGTATGTCATACCTTCTTCACTCTCTGCATCCCCCATAAATACCCACACATTAGTATCAAGTCCTGATGCTTTGTGTGAAATAGCAAGTCCTCCTGCTGCTGGCATACCATGCCCCGAAGGACCTGTTGCTATATCAGCCAGCGGTGAATAATTTTCAATATGTCCTTGAGGACCATCGTGCTTACGGAATTTGAGTAAATCATGACCCATGACTGCATGTAATTTTTCTTTATCAAAGTCATGACCTTCTTTTTTCAAACTTTCATATATGAGAGATAAGCCACCATACAATCCTGGTGAGCAATGTCCTGCAGACCAGACGACTCTATCACGTCCAGTGTCTTTTGGATTCAGTGCATCAAATGCAAATGCTCCACCAAGCACCATGCCCAAAAATTGTTCTGTCTTACCACTCGATCCGCCTGGATGACCTGAATGACTCGCCTCAAGTGAAGCAAACATAAAACCGCGCATAATACGCGCAGCCTCATCGAGCTTAGCTGTATCAATTCCCTCAATTGGTGACAGGTCTAGGCCTTGAATTTTTAAATATTTTCCACCTTCTGCCTCGTACTTGAAACGTTCTGGTTGTTCTCCTTTGAGCTTACTGAGTTCTTCTTGGTCCAAAAGATTGTATGTCATATATAACTTAGTTATTTATTGCCGGTAATTATATCACTGTGTCTGTGAGATGCGCAAGGCTTGACACGAGATCCATATTGTATATTAAAACATACGTACATGGTATAGTTTATACGTGGTCTAACTGGCTCAGACAAGGAGGTGGATTATGAGCCAGCAATACACAAGAGGTTGCCCCCGCGACCTCGCAGCAAGTGCGGGGATGGTTTTCGCCCGTGAGCGGTTCGGGGTTGTCGTCGGCCAGGTGGTCGACACCGCGACCGGTAAACGAAAACTCATCATCCACCAGGATCTCGCCGACGGACGACGCATGGTGCTTCGCCTTCCGGACGACGATCCACAGCTTCGGTGCGTGCGTTCCGCGACCCTTGCGGCGCGATAGCACGCCGAAAAAAAAGGAGGCCGTAATGGCCCGCCTGGTTTTGACGCCACGACGAAGGTCGGGCGTCAAATTCTATACAATAGTCTGAAAGTAAAAAAGTTTACAACGTTTTTAAAGTACTTTTCTAACGTTACGAACTTTTGAACTTTTTACTCCTAAAATTACATACCCCTGACTCTCAATCCACCTACCAATCGTCACCATCTCAATGAGTCCATATAGTTCCCAAAACGCAGTCGAAAACGGATGCGTCTTTTTTTTCATCCAAAAAAATAATTTATTCAAGAATCGAAGCACAGGAAATTTCTTTTGGTTTTGTAGTGCGTCATACAGCTCATCTGGGTGTGCCAAAAACTTAACCCAAAAGGTAGAATACATCTTTTTTATATCAAAACCTGCGTCATGTATACATGTACGCAACTCTTGTTTTCCAAAAAGTGATATATGAAATTCTGCATGCGGATCAGTATTAAGTCCACGATTCAAAAGATAATTACGAACCCATGCATGTTTACCAAGCTTGGACTCACTAAACATGGCGAGTACGCCACCTGGTTTTAAAACACGATTTAGATCCGAAAGCCAGTGCGGTACATCTACAACATGTCCGAGTACATCAGAAGTATATACCACATCAAACGACTCATTTTCAAAAGGAAGTACACTTCCATCGTAATTATAAAATGTAGCCCATACACCGTATTACTTGATACGTTCTTTTGCCAAATCAATTTGCATTTGTATTACATCAATTCCCACAACTTCAACTTGCTTTCCCCACAATTTTTTCATCTCGATCACAGCTGCACCAGTACCACACCCGGCATCCAAAATTCTAATTTTCTTTCCGTCCTTTATCTTTTTTCTCATCCACTTGTACAACAAAAACTTTTTTGGAAAAAAAATAAGTTTTAATCTATCTTTTAGAGTAATTTTTTCACTCGTAAAAACAGGACGCGCATCCCAAAATTCAGTCTGTGCACCTTCCATTGTCCCCCACCCCTTTGTTTTTTTGTCATTCATATAGATCTATTGTATCATAGAGCTAAGGTAAAATAAAAAAAGCCTCTTAATTTAAGAGCTTTCTTTCCACCGGCCCGCTCCACAATATAAAAAAGTGAAACGGGACGGCATGCGAGACACAAGGTCTCGCCTACGACTGATGACAGCGCTGGGGATCACACCCGACGATGGCGCCACTGCACCGACCTTCGATGTACCCTTCGAGGCAGCGAGGATCCATCCCCGACGTGAGACACAAAGCGCGTCGAATCGCGTGACAGGCCTTGTCTTTGGCCATAAGTACAACGCCACCGGCGACAAGAAGCGCCGGAACGATAAACGCTCCCCACAGTTTCAAGTTGACCCCCTCTAGAGAAAGCGCACGCCCGGACGACGTCCAGACAGACGCACCAACAGCATGAGAACCTTTCGCGGGATCAACACCCGAACGGAAGGTCTCAGAACGATCAATCTCCCCATCAAGGACTCCTTCAGCGCTGCGACGGCGTCGAACGACCGGTCACTCGATCACCGAGCGTCTGGACGCTCGCGACGGCGAATGCCGGCGGTCCCAACACCGCAAAAAGACACGTGCCGCCGAAAAGGAAAGCAGCCTCCTCGGCAACGACCGAACCGAACGCGATGGTCGCGACGATTCTGTAGACCGTAGACCCGGACAACACGACTCTCTTCATGACCCCCTCCCTCGGTTGATTTCTAATGATATTTATACATTATTTTTACAAAAAGTCAATATTTATTAATATGAAAACCGGCTTTCTCCTCATAAATAAACCAGTAGATTGGACCAGTCACGATGTCGTTGGGTATATACGCGGCGTGGTACGAAAATCTACAAGACAAAAGAAAATACGCGTCGGTCATGCTGGCACACTTGATCCTTTTGCAACAGGACTTCTTATTGTCGGCGTAGGTCGTGAAGCCACAAAAAAGATTGACGAATTTAAAAACATGAAAAAGAAATATACTGCGACGATCACACTTGGTGCGACAAGTAACACATATGACTCGACTGGGGATATAAATAAAACAAGTAAAGACGCGATTTATCGCGTCTCGAAAAAAGAGATACAAGATACCCTAAAATCCTTCCTCGGAAAACAAGAACAAATACCACCGATGTACTCTGCAAAAAAAGTCGGAGGTAAAAAATTATACGATCTCGCACGAAAAGGAATTGAAATTGAACGAAAACCAAATGAGATTGAAATCTATGATATACAACTTTTAAACTATTACCCAGAGACTCACCAATTACAGCTCACAACTGAAGTATCCACTGGCACGTATATCCGCACCATTGCTCATGATATTGGCCAAAAACTCGGTTGCGGAGCATACTGTGAGGAGCTCGAACGTACAGATATTGGAAAATATGATTTGACCAAAGCAGTGGGGCCAAAAGACATAACAGAAGAAAATTGGGAAACAAAACTGATATAAAATAAAAAACACCTGTACCCCCTTATATTATTTCAAACATTTTTTTGAAACAATACATGATTGTACAGGTGTTTTTCATTGCACCGCAACCCTTTCAGACAGACAACTCTGAAAGGGTTCAGAAAGAAAAATCGATCTCGAGAAATTAAGCCCTTCTCAACTCATCGTAAAGATCGTCCCACGTCACCTTCTTCTTGTTCTTGGACGAGAACAAGACAACCGAGGCGACCGGTTCCCCCTCTTCATCCGTCTCGCCACCTTTGCTAGCGAGTTCGCCGAACTCCTCCTGAAGGAGCTCCAGATCACGAACATCTGGAGGGACGAACGCGATGAAAAGAGTGTCCTCTTGGACGGCGAATGGCAACGTATCGAGCATCGTTTCCTTCCTTCCGCGCCGAAATCTTTTGGCGCTCAGTGAAACTCTATTATTTACTCTATCAATCATATGAAAAAAATCAAGAATAAATTGACAGTTATCCCCACCCCACTCCCCTAATCCAAGCAAAATAGGTCTGGTTGACAAAAAGACCTAAATCTGATACACTGACTACGCATTTCAACATGTGAATTCGAGAATCGAATGTAGATAGTAGATTCGAATGCAAGCTATAATATTATCAAATTTTGCTAAATTATGAGAAAAAAGGACCTCAAAAACACAACCCTTTCTTCTTCATACAACGTACTCTCTCCTGAGGGTACACATAGGGCACTCTTGAAATAATTGCGAGGTTTTTGTTATAACCTCATACTACAAGCTTCTTCGACTACAATATACTTATTTTGAAACTCTCGATCTAGAGTTTTTTTATTTATATATAAACTATTAATTATACTATATGTCAGATATCATGCTCGTAATCACCACACTTGGTGGTATTACGATCGGTACTGGACTCGGATATTTTATCCGCAAACAGATGGCACAAGCTCGTGCTAATTCTGTAGAGGCCCGTGCTGAAAAAATGCTTGGAGAGGCAAAACAAAAAGAACAAGAAATACTACTCAAATCAAAAGAAAAGGCAATAAAAATTATCGACGATGCCAAAAGAGAAGAAAACGATCGTCGTAGTGAACTTGGTCAACTTCAAAAACGACTTACTGATCGTGAATCTATGTTTGACCAAAAGCTCATGGAGTTTGAAGATCGCAAAACACAACTTCAAACAAAAGTAGAAGAAATCCAAGCTATCAAACAAAAAGTAGACGTCATGAGAGAAGAAACGGTTACCAAACTTGAAACTGTTTCAAACATGACTCGCGAAGAAGCAAAAGAAGAAATAATGCACCAAGTAGAAGAACAAAGCCAAGAAGATCTCTATGGTCGCATTATGAAGATCGAACGTGGTAATACTGAAAAGTATGAAAACAAAGCACGCGAAGTGGTACTCGGCGCTATCCAACGCTGTGCGTCTGATCACTCAAGCGAAACGACCTCAAGCTCTGTACCTCTTCCGAGTGACGAGATGAAGGGTCGTATCATTGGTAAAGATGGACGAAATATCAAAACAATTGAAAAACTTACTGGCTGTGAACTCATTATTGATGACACACCAGACATGTTGCTTATCTCTGGGTTCTCTCCTATTCGTCGCCGCGTAGCACAGCTCACCCTTGAAAAACTTATCAAGGATGGTCGTATCCAACCGGCACGTATCGAAGAATTTATAGACCAATCAAAAAAAGAACTCGCACTTGATATAAAACAAATTGGAGAAGAAGTGGTATATAAACTTGGTATGACGGGGCTTGATCCAAAACTTGTTTCGATCATCGGCCGTCTCAAATACCGTACTAGTTATGGACAAAACATTTTGAATCACTCTATTGAGGTAGCTCACTTGTCTGGTCTTATTGCTCAAGAACTCGGTGTTGATGCTGCAGTTGCCAAAAAGGCCGGCTTTTTCCACGATATCGGTAAAGCAGTAGACCAAGAAACTCAAGGTAGTCATCCAGAAATTGGTGAGACTATCCTTAAGAAATTCGGTCTTTCAGAAGATATTTCTGATGCTGCTGCACATCACCACGATGATAAACCAGAACGTATTATTACGCAGATTGTAAAAGCTGCTGACGCTATCTCTGGATCACGCGTTGGTGCTCGTCGTGACACATACGAACAATATGTTGCACGTCTTGAAGAACTGGAATCAACCGCAAGTGGATTTGCAGGTATTGATAAAGTATATGCAATCCAAGCTGGTCGTGAAGTACGTGTCTTTGTAAAACCTGATGTTATTGATGATTATGAAGCATACAATCTTGCAAAAGATATTGCTCGTAAAATAGAAAACGAACTCCAGTATCCAGGCGAAATCAAAGTCCACGTTATTCGCGAATCACGCGTCATTGAATACGCGAAATAAACAAGGTAAAAATAATTTAAAAAACCACTAGAAAATTTCTAGTGGTTTTTTGTTCCTTTCCCCTCTTCCCTTTTACCTTGTTCCTTATTTTATTTGCCTCTATTGACAGCTTTTTACCTATGTTATACAATTAGATTGTACTATTAATATCATTCATCTTCTAATTCTTCCCTTGATAACTATACGGTTTCGAAGGGACTAAGGATATATATGAACAAAGCAGAATTGGCACAAACAATTGCTGACAAAGTCGGCGTTTCCAAAAAAGAAGCAGAGGCTATGGTTGCTTCATTTGTAGAGATCGTAACTACTACACTCCAAAATGGTGGTGATGTAAGCATCGCAGGATTTGGTGCTTTCTCAGCAAAGACTCGTGCAGGACGTGTTTGTGTTAATCCACAAAACCCAACTCAAAAAATTCAAATTCCACCAGTAACTGTACCAAAGTTTAAAGCTGGTAAAGGATTGAAGGATGCACTTAAGAAAAAAGATCCAGCACCTGCTGCTCCAGCTGTAGAATAAGATACAACTTATATATATGAAAATCGGCCTATCAGCCGATTTTTTATATAACACATAAGATTGACAATCTAAAAAAAATATTATATACTATTTTCGCTTTAGAAGGCCCGTTCGTCTAGTGGCTAGGACGCCTGGTTCTCATCCAGGTAACAGGGGTTCGACCTACCTACCGGCAGGCAGGTTCCCCCATCAGACTGTAAGCCGCCATCGTCTAGTGGCTAGGACGCCTGGTTCTCATCCAGGTAACAGGGGTTCGATTCCCCTTGGCGGTACTACGTTAAATTTATATATGTCAGGGTAGCTCAGTTGGTGAGAGCGCAGGATTCATAACCCTGAGGTCGGGAGTTCGAATCTCCCCCCTGACACAAAAACACCCTTCCGGGTGTTTTTTATTGATTATGTACATTATCACCGATCAGGCGGTATACGATAATACTGCATGATATATTGTGCAATCTCTCCAAACGTAGGCGCTGCGGTCAATGATGAAAAAGATCTGTGAGGTTTTTCAAATTTTACAATCATGACAAATTCTGGATTGTCCACGGGCCCAAAACCCACAAACGAATGATTGGTCTCGTCAGTATAACCACCTGGACCTGGGATCTGTGCCGTACCAGTCTTTCCCCCTACATAATATCCAGGAACTTTTGCAAGACTTGCGGTACCCGAATCAATAACACGCACAAGCATGCCTGCAAGAAGCGAAGCTGATCTTTTTTCCAAAACCTTGCGAATCTCTCTGGGTTCCGCCTCTTCCACCCTACCATCTGCATATTCTTTTTTCTCAATAATATAAGGTTTCATCAGTGTTCCTCCATTTGCAATAGCGCCAAATGCACTTACCATCTGCAACGGTGTTACGGTTAGACCTTGTCCAAACGATCCTGTAGCAGTATAACAATCTACACCATCTCCACTGTTGCGATATAACGATTCTGTCGTACCCGAAGCCTCAGTGTTAAGCTCTATTCCTGTCTTCACCGCAAAACCAAACTTTTCTACATAACTTCGAAATTTTTTCTTACCTAGAAGTTTTACCACTTCGACCATACCCGTATTAATAGAATTTTCAAGAACACCGGTCATTGTCTGGTTTCCATATACTTCAAAGTTTGCATTCTTGATGGGTTTGTAGCACCCGACATCTACACTACCAGAGTCATAAAAATATGTATCTGGACGAACCAAATCCTCATTGAGTGCCGCTGCCATAGCAATAGGCTTGAAAATAGAACCTGGTTCGTATGGTACAAAAATATTTAAATTATTATATACACTATTTGACTCAACCTCATTATATGTATTTGGATCAAAATCAGGTAACGAACACATGGCTTTGACAGCTCCTGTACGCGGATCTAAGATGACCAGGGAGGCGCTTTGTGCATTATATTCCTCTTGTCTACGCTTGAGAATTTCACATGCCTTAAACTGTAATGTTCGATCAATTGTCAGCGTAAGTTCCACACCATCTTGTGCAGGCTCAAAAAGTCTTCCGGCCAAAGGAATCCAACTTCCTTGTGCACTACGCGTACCTTCGAGAAACCCGCCTGAACCAGAGAGCTCTTTGTCCCAATACCCTTCAAGTCCATAACTACCAACTTCATTTCCTTGTGCATCTTTACCAAGAAATCCAACTATTTGAGATGCTAGATTTCCTTCTGGGTAAAACCTGTGTGATCTACGAGTAAAATGAATGCCAGGTAATTCGAGCTCCTTCACTTTATCGACTAGTGACTCTTCTACTTTTTTTTCAATAGGCTCATATGGATCATCTGGTTTTTTGAGTTGCAAAAAAACCTCAAACTTTTTTTCATCATCATATCCAAACACTTCTGCTAATTTCTCGGCAATATCCTCTGCCATTTCATCCCCCTCGATTCTTCGTGTGTCTGCAAACATCAAAAACAAATCCCTATTAATTGCAAGTGGAAACCGCTCATCAGTATCGCGTGCCTCCAAATATATAGAACCACGCTCAGGAAATAGCTGAGCATATATCTCATGAGATCCAGACGCAAGTGCGGTATAAAAACCATGATGTAACACCATCAACACAAAAAGACGAAATCCTACAATCAAAAACGCGGCAGTGAACATTATGCCCACTGCGCGTAATCGAGAGTCTTGAACACCTGCGTTCTCAACTTTGTTTGAAGATCGTACGTGTCTCATTGCACGTAAATATTAATTACCAAAGTTAATTGCATCGAGATCAACTTCCATACTATCCATAGGAATCTCGTCAAATTCTGGCATTACTGGCATTTCCATCATTCCTTCATCGGCCATATCAAAACCCATATCACCGCTTCCCATAGCACCAAAGAGAACTGCTCCCATCACTTGTTGCATAACTTCCTCTACGGTAACCGATGTTTCTGGCTCCTCAACTTCTACAGATTTATTATGGTCATACAATTCCATAGATGCATTCACCATACCGTCAATACCTTCTGCTTCACTAACAATAGGACCATTTACATCGAGTTTGTATAATAGCGCATCACTCTTACCAATCCATAGACCAATATCTAGACTTACTAGCTGTTCAATCATTTTTTCTGTTTTACTCTTTGCTGCATCGTCAACAAATTCCTTATTTTCCAACATAATTGCATTGAGTGCTTCTGGATTCAATTTTGCACTTATGTGACTTGTTCTCACACCATGAATCTTCTCGCTTGAAATTTCTTTCCCAAATAAAAATAATGGCTTGTCTTCTAAGATATTTTCTATTTCTTCTCCCGGTGTCATCTCTTTTTCCATACTACCTTCCACTTCAACTTCATCCAAAACTTCTTCTCTCTCGTTTTTAACCCACTTGTCAGACAAAGCTCCTTTAACAGCATCGACCATCACTTTCATGTCTCCAGGAACCTCAACATTAATCTCCGAAGTTTTAAAGTATGTTGCCTTTTCAAGCATGCGAATAGCTGTCTGTAGAGAACCAACATCTTCTCCTGATTCATAGTCTAAACTTATATCAAGTGATCCCACTGGATATTCACCCTCTTCTTTTCTTTCCACTGCACCGCTCATTTCAAAGACAAGCTTACCTTCCTTTGCTTCTGAAGTTGTTTCACCACCACCAAGCATACCCATAACCTCTCCTGCAGGAATAAGGTCTCCTGCAAATTCCCCTTCTAGATTTACCAACATGTTAATCTTTGCGGAATTAACATCTGACATCTTTTCTTGCATATTCTCCAAAAGAGCTTCTGGCGAACCTCCCCCACTTTGCATGTTATTGAGTACAAACCATCCCCCTGCTGCTACAGCCACGACAATTGCGAGGCTCACGATAAGTTTCTTCATAGAAACACGTTAAAAATAATAAATTAATTAAATACGACGTTGTTTGCCCATACGCTTTTCTGCCATTTCTTTGTCAATCAATCCATCTTTCAAAAGCTGTTTAACTGAATTATCCATAGTAACCATACCCTCTTTTGCACCTGTCTGAATTGCACTGTAAATCTGAGGTATATTGTTTTCTTTTACAAGATTTGATATTGCTGGTGTATTTACCAAAATTTCACGAGCAACAACTCGCGAACCCTGCACAGATGGCATAAGCTGTTGAGCCACAATACCTCTAAGTACGGCTCCGAGCTGTATCAAAACCTGTTTTTGTCGTGACCCCTCAAACACGTCTACAATACGCTCAACAGCTTCTGCGGCTGAAGAGGTGTGTAGTGTCGAAAATACCAAATGACCCGTCTCAGCGGCTGTAAGAGCCGTTGCAATGGTCTCTGGATCACGCATCTCACCCACAAGTATCACATCTGGATCTTGGCGCAATACATGTTTGAGTGCCTCATCAAACGAATGAGTGTCTGTCCCAATTTCACGCTGTTCAACCAGGCTCTCCTTATCTTGAAATAAAAATTCAATAGGATCTTCGATCGTCATGATATGCGCCTTGCGCTTCTTGTTTATTTCTTCCACCATGCTCGCCAGTGTAGTGGATTTACCATGACCTGTTGGCCCCACAACTAACACGAGTCCATCGAGCAAATCAGTAAAATTATTCAAAGCAGGCTCAAAACGCAGCTCTTCTGGTGAAGGGATCTCAGCTGGAATCATACGCGCAGCAAGCCCAACATGACCTTCCTGTCGATGTAAATTTACACGAAATCTCACTCCTTTTACATCTAGACCAAAATCGAGTTCTAATTTTTCTTGAAATTTCTTTTTTTGCTCAGCTGAAAGAAGTCCGAGAACCGCTGTCTCAAGTTCTTTGGGAGGTAGCACCTTTTCTTCTACATCTTGCAAATCTCCTTGTATACGTAGACATGGCTTCTCGTCACCTACCAAATGAAGGTCAGATGCTCCTTGTTCAATAGCTGCTTCAAAGTACAACTTAATAGATTTCATAAAGAAAGCTTAAAAGGCCTGAAAAACTATATGACGTTTAACGGCACGTAATGGTTATATTTTACCATATTGCAACATGTGAGGGCAATAATTGATTTATACGAGTCAAAAAGGTAAAATTGATATACTACGATATAATATACTACTATGGACCTATCAAAATTATACAAAAAACAAATCTCCATGCACGAATGGTTTGAAAATATTGGACACAAAGACGCACAGGCTGTACGCGAAGAAGATTACACACGCCAAGAAAGACTAAAACAACTAAACGCTATTACTGACCTACCTTATGACAGACCTGAGATCTTTACACCACACGATATCTTAGATACAACTGAAAAATTTGATAGGTTTTTGAATGAAAATAGAGATAAAAAATGCAGACTCAGACTGGTGCCACTGGTACCAGATAAACAAAAATTACGAAGTGTTGGGAGAACGGTAGGCGAATCAGTCGACTGGTTCAAAGAACAAAATGTCGAACCAAACGCCTATGAATTACATTTTTTAAGTTTTACTGAAAACCCTCAGTGGGCTACAATTTTTGTAATCAATGAAAATGGCATATTTGGAGAAGCTGTTTTTGGTGGACACAACCAGCTTACACAAGGTTTTCACGAACAAAGACCTATCACGTTTTCTTTTGATTTCAATTCTTGGGAACTGAGTGAAGAAAATGAACAGGCACGTAAACATCTGGAGAAAATAATATCATACCTACATATTCTAGATATTTCTGCACAACAAAAAGTAAAAGAATCTCTACATACTGACTGTACACATAATTATATAAAAGGGTATTTTGAAACAGTCTCAGACAGAGACCTTCCTCTTCAATTTATTGATTACAACCGAGTGCTCGGTAAATTATACAGTGATGTGTATATAACCCCATCACAACATAATACTGGTAATCTGACGGGTCAAACAGGCTCACCAGGAAAAGCCACAGGTAGTGTTCGCATCATTACTCCAGGGCAAATACCAAACACAACCCTACAACCACATGAAATTCTTGTATGTGACGTGACAAGCCCAGACTATGTACCACTCATGAAACAAGCTGCTGCGATTATTACAGACCGTGGAGGGATCCTGAGTCATGCGGCAATTGTAAGTCGTGAGATGAATAAACCGTGTATTGTAGGAACTGAAAATGCGACAGGAGTTTTAAAAGATGGTCAAGAGGTAAAGATGGACGCAGAGACAGGAACAATTGAGGTACTATAAAAATAATCTAAATAAAAAAGTAGAGACGCGATAAATCGCGTCTCTACTTTTTTATTTATTGTATAGCTTATTTGTTTTCACCCTTCAGTTTTTTCCACTGAGCCTTGA
>PKTJ01000015.1:22048-30243 GCA_002869205.1 Candidatus Parcubacteria bacterium
TTTCCACTGATCCTTGACCTCTTTTTCTATCCTATCACGCATACTATCCACGAGATCATTCTCAACAGCATACTTATTCACTGCTGATTCTACTGCCTTGTAGTATTTCGTCTTGGTCATCTTGTCCCACTGCTCTGAAGCTAGTGTCTTGTCTTTTACCTCAGCATACACATCAGCTGCATGATCGAGAAGTTGGTCACGTGTTTCTTTTCCTTTTTTTGTGGTATTGAGCCACATCATCCCGGCACCGAGGAGCCCCCCAAAAAATAATCCTTTTTTAAATTTGCCCATAGGACGTTTATATTAATAATAAATTATATATATTTTACTATCCTGATTTCCGGATAATTCAGATTTACGGATAGTTATCTGTAAATCTGAATTATCTGTATATCAGTATCTCAATTTTATCAAAAAATTCATCTTTCAACAAGCTCCTCATAAATTATACTCAAACGTTCTACTATCCGCTCCCATGCATATTTTTCTTCTACCACGGTCCGTGCATTTGTCTTCCAGTCAGCCTGATCTGTATCTTTTGAAAAATAGCTTGCTATAGCTTCACGAAGTTCATGAGCATTACCTGTGGTAAACACGAGACCACCATCTTGCGCCACTGTTCTTACACCGGGCAAATCACTTGCAAGCACTGGCACACCACTTGCCATAGATTCAAGAAGAACCATACCAAATGCTTCTCCACGATTGACTGAAGGAAGTACACATAAATCCCCCATATTATAATGATATGGCAACTCCTCTTCTGAGACCTTCCCTACAAAACGAACATTCTTTAGACCATACCCTTGTGCTTTGAATGTAAATTGTTCTTGTAGTTCACCGCCACCAACAAAAACAGTTTGTATATCTACACCTTCTTTTTTGAGAAACAACAATGCTTTGAGTAGTACAGGAACACCTTTGAAATAATGAGCGCGGTCCATTCCACCAACAAAAACAATAGTAGGAAGTGAAGGATCCAAACCATACCTCTCAAAAAGTGCATTTGGTGCCTCGCGAGGAGAAAAACGATCTGCATCTACACCAAACGGCAGTTCTATCCATGTATCTTTATTGCTTCGAAACAATTCCTGTGCGTCACTTGCTTCTATATAATCAAATGAACTTGCAATGATTTTATCAGCTGAACCAAGAATACGTGGCATCCAGTATTTTGCATAATATTTGAAAATCAACCCTTTCCAACCTCCACTACGTGTATCCATATGGTACGTAATCACAAGTGGTTTGTGTGGGTTTCTCAATTTCCACTTACGAACCATATTTGCCGTACCAAAGAACGGGTAATGCAGATGGACAACATCAAAATCATCAAGTTCATTTTTCACTTGTGGCATATATGCCGCATTTCCATAACTCAAAGGAGTCTTCAATCGTTTTGCATAATCAATATCTTCTTGTAATTCTTCTGTGTGTGAATGTGCCTCAGGAGCATCCTTGGAACGCACTTCCTTGCGTTCATAATATTGTGGCGTAAATACTACCACCTCATGACCTAATTCTCCCAAATATCCCGCAGTCTGAAAAACGACGTTTCCCATGCCGCCAAAATAAGGTGGATATGTACTTACTATATGAGCAATCCGCATATATTATTTTTTGAGTGCCTTGTCTCTCACAATCTGTGTAAAATCGCGTTTCAGACTCTCCATTTTCACATGAAGTCTAAACAGTACAAAGAATATTACTGCAATCGCACTATAAATCACAAGATCTACACCTCGACCAATCCCCAATTTGTTCGCAATAGTCTGGGCTGAATCTGGCCACACCACGACCATAGCAGCTACAACCCAAAACAATATCCAAAACAGAATTCCTTTTGGTCCAAGCGCACCTTCTTTTTTCTTGCTCACTACATTTGCAATAGCAAACAGTGCAAACAAAATAAATAGAATTTGAAATATTAATAACATATTAAAGATTAAGGATTAAGGATTAAGGATTAAGGCATGCTGAATATGATTACCCTTATTCCTTAATTCTTACTCCCTACTTGTTAATTCTTTTTCATAAATTTTCCAAACAACAAATCCCGTACTATTTTAAACCCACCCGCTGCACTTTGTCCATACTCATGGTACGTCACTTTCACGGGGAATTCAATATACGTTAAATTATATTTTTTTGTAAGTGCGAGGATTTCGGTTGCATGAGCCATGCGATCTTGTGAAATTTTTATATTATTCAATGCTTTTTTATTTAATATACGAAACCCATTATGTACATCTGTCAGACGTACTGCACCAAACGCTCTGTTTACCATGTGTCCAACAGGAGATACTATATATTTTTTAAACCATGGCATGTTGGAACGATTGTCAAGAAAACGTGAACCAAATAATATATCTGCTTTTTTCTTTTTTAGTTTGTCCAATGCTGGAATAATATCTTCGACATGAAACTGTCCATCACCATCAAAATGCAACACGTGATCAGCTTTTGCCTGACGTGCATATTCGTGCCCCGTCTCTAGTGCAGCGCCTTGACCCAAATTAATCTCATGACTCAAAACAACACCACCCGCCTTTCTACTCTCATCCACTGTCTTGTCTGTCGACGCATCATCGACCACCACTACGGCATCAACATACTCAAAAAGGCTCCGGACAACAGAGCCTATTCTTTTTTCTTCATTATAAGCAGGAACTATAGCCAAAAACATACAAACATCTTATTCATTCGAATGGTTGAGCGAAAGCATTTCTTTGTTAGCAAGTGTGTAATCAATAGTACGTTGTAAGCCTTCTTCGAGTCGCACCAATGGAATCCATCCTAAATTTTCTTTTGCGCGGCGCAAATCAGGCAAACCCTTCTTTGTTAAAAAAACTAACGGATCTTCGTACACAATACGAGAAGATGACTGGGTCATCTCAATAATTTTTTCAGCAACATGACTCATCTTATAAGGTTCATCAAGACCTAAATTTACGAGATGCACATCTGGATCAGTACCCATAAGACGAACAATTCCATCCACCATATCAGTAACAAAACAAAGTGATTGTTGCATTTCTCCGTCTCCATAGATAACAAGGTCTTTTCCTTCAAGTGCATTTAAAATAAAATCAGGAATAAGAAGTCCATCACGCAATTTCATACGTGGACCATAGGTACTAAATATACGTGCTATTTTTGCATCGAGTCCATACACTTGGCGATATGTCTCTATACATGTCTCGGCAAAACGTTTTCCTTCATCATAACATCCACGTGGAGACAAATGATGTACAATCCCCTCCTCATCTTCTGAAAAAATAATATCATTTTCTGGTGGATCTCCATACACGACTGAACTTGAACCAAACACATATTTTGCTTTGTATTCCACAGCCAAATCCAATGTATTAAGCATTGCGCGTGAATTTGCCCAAAGTGAATGAATTTTCAAATCTTCAAAATTCTTTGGACTTGTCGGGCATGCGAGATGATAAATTTCTTGAATACCCTGAAACTTAACTTTAAATTTATCAAGTTCTGGAAAATTATTAAGGTCGATCGGCTGATTCACATCATATTTGATAAACTCAAAATCTGGATATTGAAGCAAGTGCTGGATATTATGAATATGTGAATTGGACAAATCATCCATACATATTACTTTTGCCTCTTTGAGAAGACGTTCACATACATGCGAACCCAAGAAACCTGCACCTCCCGTAACGAGGACATTTTTCTTTTCAAAGATAGGGGTATCACCAATCATAAATTTAAAATAAAAGTTAGCTAGTTAGCTAGTTAATTAGTTAGCTAATTGATAAATAAGTTTATTATATAATTTAATTACCATTCCACAGCTAATCAACTAGTAAACATACTAACTTACCAACTTATCTCTTATAGTTGTGTTACTAATAAAGGACCTTCTGTAAATGCATTAAAAGCGTACCATTCCTCAATCAATCTACCTCGACTTGTATACATACGCACTGGCATCTCTCCACCTTGAGGTGTCACAACGAGCTCATTACTCCCATCTCCGTTATAATCAAATACATCCATGTACACTCCTCGTTTATAAGACGCAGGATATGCTCTAAAGCTTACCACCGGGCTTCCATCTTGTTCGTATGCATAAATACGCGCCTGTTTTCCTGCACGTGCACTGATGACGTATTCATCTGCACCGTCATTATCTACATCACCCACAGACACACGATCTCCTTGAACACCTTCGATCCAAAATGCATCTATTGAATAAAAAGATTCAGACTCTATACGCTCAATAAATGTAGTTCCTTCGTATATATAAACCAAAACAATATCATACACTTCCCATACTTCGTCATACACCACATCCACAGACACACCTTCGTGAGCTGCATCCACTAAATAGTCGATGAGTGATCCATCTAATTTATAGACATATACATAGACTTCGTCTGCTTGCTTGGGTGACAATAATATTTCTGGCTCATAAGTCCCGAGTAAATCACCCACAGCAATATCGTACATACCCTCACCTACAAATTCCCAACGATCTTGGCGTCTCAGATTACTATCATAGATACTCACGAGATGCACTCCTTCGCTCTTTTGACGAAGTGTTACATAGCGAACAGACCCATCAGAGAGTTCAAAACGTTCGATATCCTCAAGATTTTCAAATGCAAGACGTTTTGTAATAGTTACCTCAGCTTTCCCTCTTGTATGTTTTTCATACTCTCCTGTATCAGAAGATATAAACATCATACGCTCATCTCCATCATATGTTTGAGGAATTTGGTTGATTTTTTGTGTACTAGGTTTTTTTTCGGGAATCACATTTGTTGGCACTTCTACTTTTTCTCCTGCAGCAAACTTCACAGCATTGTCTATCTGCAATAGCCCTGCGCCAAATAAGTTTGCATATACCTCTTCATCTTGTCCAGGGGTATGCTGTACTGTCGAAATTAACGCATTAAATATCTCATCTGGACCCCAAGAAGGCTGCAAGCTCTTTATCAATGCAGCGGCTCCACTTATGAGTGGTGTGGAAAATGATGTACCATTCCAACCCACATCTTGCGAATAGGTCTCATTGAGATCATTTTCTGGAGACAAAAATAATGTAGATTTCACATCAACACCAGGCGCCGTAATATCTATACAATCTGAACCGGAATTAGAGAAGATAGCCAATCTATGTGCTTCAGTTATTGCTGAGACACCGATAACTTTTTCAATAGATAAATCTTCATCTATACACACAGGATATCGTGGACTTTCGTTGAGAAAGATGAGATTATTTCCTGCTGCAGCTACGATTAATACGTTATTGTCGTATGCATAATCAATCGCACTAATAATATCTGTAATATCACCAGTACCAACCATGCTCACATTTACAATATCAGCCCCGTTGTCAACGGCATAATAAATAGCATCGGCCAACGGTGCAAGATCTCCACTACCGCTATTTCCAAGAACTTTTAAATTCATTAACTTCACATCCCAATTTATTCCCACACCATCTCGCCCATTATTTCCTTTTGCACCAATAATGCCCGCAACTACAGTTCCATGGTTAAAAACCCCAGCTTCTTTTTCTTTTTCAGTAAGATGAGTTAGATTTGGACGCGGATTGTTATTATCGTCCAAGAAATTCCACCCATAAACATCATCGATATATCCATTACCATCATCATCAATTCCATTATTTACGATCTCTTCGTCATTTTGCCACACATTGTCACGAAGATCTGGATGATATATATCAAATCCATTATCGATCACCGCCACTATCACGTCTTTTGAGCCAGTCGCATAATCCCACGCCTCATACACGCCTGTATGTTCATATGACCACTGTTCTACAAAGGGGTCATCTGGCATCTGTGCAAAAACGACAAAAGGACATAGTAAAAAACTACATATAAATGACAGGGTAAGATATTGGTATTTCTTCATCATAAAAACGAATTTACGCTTGTATTTTTGTGTCTATTATGCTATAAATAACCATGCTAGTATAGCATATTTACATTACTTTGAGCAATCATTTCTAAAATGTAAGATTATCTGTTTAGTTACCTATCCTACAATAAACCCCACCCATTCCTTCCCCTTAGGGGAGGGTTAGGGAGGGGTTACATTGTAAAAATATAGATATAGATATTTTGTGATTTAAAGTAATTGCACTCATGTACAGATTTAAACAACTCATACTTCTTGGTGGTGACCTCATTGCCTTTTTTTGTGCATTTCTATGCAGTCTCTCTCTACGCCACCTAGAGATACCTGATATTGAAATAATAACCTCAAACTTGAGTTTATTCTTCTTTGTATTTCTCTTGTGGATTGTCATCAACTATATAAATGGTCTTTATGATCTGAAGCTCATCCATGCAGAAGATCGTTATAAACGCATATTTGGAACCGCTCTTTTCTCATTTATTGCAGGCGTGGCATTCTTTTACATCCTGCCAAGCCGCAACATTACCCCAAAGACGATCCTCATTTTGACTGTTATCTTGGGTTACCTCCTTGCTGCTGGCTGGCGCGGCCTTTACAACGTCCTTATTGGAGACAAAAAACTCAAGACACGCATATTATTTCTAGGATATACCAAAGAAGTTGAAGAGTTGCTAGCAATTCTAAAAAAAGAACCGAACACAGGCTATGAAGCATGCGTTATCATTGACCCAGAACAAAAGATAAAAGCTCATGACCACGAACATGTCGATGTGTATCACAATCTCACAGCTCTAAGACCTTCTATAACTACCAAAAACATAAACACCATTGTCACTGCTCCACATCTTGATGAAAAAGAGGATGTTATGAGAGAAATGTATGAGCTTCTCTTTTGGTCGGCAAATATTGTAGATCTTACATCATTTTATGAAACCATTACCGGACGTATCCCCCCAGCCACATTTTCTGAAAGTTGGTTTATAAAAAACATCCGCAATACCGAGCGTCCTGTATATAACAAATTCAGACGCCTCATTGATATATTTTCTGCAGCATGTTTTGGTGTTATATTTATAATATTATCCCCAATCCTTATACCAAGCATAAAATATACATCAAAAGGACCAATCTTTTTTAAACAAAAACGCACAGGAAAAGGTGAAGTAATATTTTGGATGTATAAATTGCGCACCATGTATGCTCTTTCAAAAGATGGTAGCGCAGAAACACAGGGTGCTCAGTTCGCAAAAAAGGATGATGAGCGTATTACTTGGATTGGTAAATTTTTACGCAAATCCAGACTAGATGAATTACCTCAAGCATGGAATCTCCTTAGAGGCGATATCACGCTTATTGGGCCACGACCTGAACGGCCAGAAATTGTAGAAAAACTCGTGGACCAAATGGCATACTACCCGCTTCGTCATACGGTGAAACCTGGTATTACCGGTTGGGCAGCAGTACACCAACACTATACCGACACTCTTGAAACATCTCTTCAAAAACTTCAATACGATTTATTCTATATAAAAAACAGATCCTTTATCATGGATCTGTCTATTGTGCTCAAAACGATTCGAGTTGTGTTGCGTGGGATGGGACAGTAATTATGTGCGAAAGTACGAAACTTACGAAAGTACAAAAATTATTTTGAAATATCATTTCGTATTTTCGTACATACTTATATTTTCCACTCTTTCTTCAATTCTTCAATCCCCTGTTCTAGGGTAACAGTAGGCTCCCACCCTAGGAGTTCTTTTGCTTTTGTATTGTCTGCTTCGGTATAGCGAACATCGCCAACACGTGCGTCCACATTGGTGAATTCTCCACCAATAAGTTTTACAATATCATTTACTGAATGAGGATTTTTGTTTCCAATATTAATGGTTCCACCTTTTCCTACTCCATCTTTTGTCATGGCAAGAATATTTGCACGTGCAACATCTGACACATGTGTGTAGTCACGATAATATTCGCCATCACCACACACAGTCATTGATTCACCATTCTTAACCTGTTTCAAGAATTTAGCAATCACAAGTGCATACGCTCCATCTGGGTCAGCGTAGGGACCATACACATTGAAATATACCAGACTCACCGTCTCAAGATTGTATAGTTCAGAAAACAATCTACAATAATGCTCTCCAACATACTTGTGCAGTGCGTATGGTGCGATTGGTTTTTTTATCACATCATTTTCTGCAAGAGGATACACTTCTTTTGGCTGATCACCATACGTTGAAGATGAAGATGAAAACACAACACGTTTCACGCCG
>PKTJ01000058.1 GCA_002869205.1 Candidatus Parcubacteria bacterium
GCTCGACACTCCAGAAGAAGAAACAATTGACCCAGTAGAATATCTTGTAAGAACCCCAGCTTCACAAGTCTCATATGTAGGGCCACAATTTGAAACTGATATGGAAACGTATCTCGTGGCTGACTACGAAAGTCAGGAAATTTTGGCTGGAAAAAATATCGACTTCAAACGACCAATGGCATCCCTCACAAAAGTAATGACTGGCTACCAACTCCTTATGGACGGAATTGGATTTAATAAATCAACTACATACAATTCTTCATTACATAGATCAAAATACCACATGTATCGCATTGCTGAGGGTGAAAAGGTTCTCAATAATGATCTTATGTACGCCATGCTCACCTCTTCACTCAACACACCATCTCGAATGCTCGTAAACAGCAGAGAGAATCAGGAAAGTGCTTTTGTACAACGAATGAATACACAAGTCCAAAATTGGAATTTGAAAGATACGGTATTTACTGATACTTCTGGATTTGATTCTGGTAACCAGACAACAGCTCGAGACTATCTCACTATTTTTTCAAAGGCATCAAAAGACAGTAACATGCGAAAATACCTAGGTGCAGCAAGCTACTCTTATAGTGAAATTGCAGATACGGATGGAAAGCCTGATCATTTTGATAACCACAGTAATCAACTTGTCGGACGAGGTGATCTCCCCTATACTATCCTTGCAAGTAAAACAGGGTTTTTGTACGAAGCAGGAACATGCCTCACCATGCTTGTGGAACGAAAAACAGATGGAAAACAATTCGTCATAATACAAATGGGAAATTCTGATTTTGGTAAATACACACGATACAATGAGTTTGAACGATTGTCAGACTGGGCCGTAACACTCTAACATTAAACTATTAACCCACAACTTTTGACTTTATAAACTTTTCAGGGCACACTGATGCCCTGTGGGTGCTAACTTTTTACTACTCTTATGCCACTTGTATTTGCAGGTATCACACCTCATCCTCCACTTCTTATCCCAACGATTGGAAAAGATAAGATGGAGAAAATTGAAAAAACAAAACAAGCCTTGGAAAAACTTGAGCAAGAGCTCTATTTGAGTAAGCCTCACATTATTGCCATTGTGTCTCCGCATGGCGACATATATGAAGATGCGTTTACGCTCAATGCACATACACACTTTGAATCTTCTTTTGAAGAGTTTGGTGACCATGGTACCAAGAACGAATGGCGTGGCGCGATGGATACTGCTGCTCGTATTGGTCATATGGCCAATGAAGAACGCATGAATGTTCAACTCATTAGCGAAGAAAAACTTGATCATGGATCAAGCGTACCCCTCTTTCATCTCACAGCCCACCTTCCTGATGTAAAAATACTACCAATTGGATATAGCGGACTTGATGTAAAGACACATCTGGACTTTGGATATCTTCTCAAAAACGCATTTATGAACACTGACAAACGTATTGCACTTATTGCTTCAGGAGATTTATCACACGGTCTTACCAACGATGCTCCAGCAGGATTGAGTAAGGTGGGTAAAGAATTTGATACAAAAATAATTGAACTACTTGAGTCACACAATACGAGTGGTATTACTCAGATGGACCCTGCATTTGTAGAGGAAGCATCACAATGTGGCTATCGATCACTTCTTGTTATACTCGGTGCTTTGCAAAATATGGATTACACATTTAAAAACTATGCGTACGAAGCGCCATTTGGTGTAGGATACTTGACAGGAGAGTTTAATTTTGCTTAAATTACGCGAGTTTTAACTCTTTTTTATGGATGGAATTGGAGACGTGTTGAAAAAAGCACCTCAAAAAAAACAAAATAAGAACATTCATTCAGATGTTCATTATTTGGCAGATACTATATCAAGTACCTTTGGTGAAAAGAATCGCTTTGGAATGTACTTGGGTATTATTAAACGTATCGGCGTTGGGAGGGCTAGACAGGTGTTTGCAGAAATAAAAGACTCTGATATTGATAATCCGGGAAGACTCTTTGTCTGGAAAACAAGTAAAAAGAATATGGTGATCCAACCAGCTGAAGAAGCATCCTCCTCCGCTGAAGCTTCGGCGGACGAGAAAACATTATAATATGCTCGACATTGTAAAAGAACCTACACCGTCACTTAGAGAACGATCAAAAGAACTTGATCAAGATTTTTTGCTGTCTGACGAAGTTCAACAACTTATTACTGAGATGATCCCTACTATGTATCAAGACGATGGAATCGGACTTGCGGCACCACAAGTGGGTAAGAATGTTCGCATCTGCGTAATAGGAAAAGAAGCGAACCTAGATAGCGAAGAAGATCTTGTCCTGATAAATCCTGTCTGGCAAAAGACAAGTCGAAGAAAGTTTGTTGACATCGAGGGCTGTCTCTCTGTTCCCAAAACATTTGGAAAAGTAAAACGATATAAAAGTATCCACGTAGAAGCGCTCAATAGAAAAGGAGAGCGCATTGAGTTTGAAGCAAAAGATTTTCTCGCACGTGTGATTCAACACGAAGTAGACCATCTCGACGGTATTTTGTTTATTGATAAAGCAAAAGATATCTATACGACCGAATAATTATGCAAAAAATAAAAACAGTTTTCTTCGGCACTCATGACTTTGCCGTAACTATATTACAAGGATTACTCGATAATCCTTTATTTGATATTGAACTTGTGATCACACAGCCTGATCGTCCGGTAGGTCGTAAACAAAAATTACAAAAATCTCCGGTAAAAAAAATCGCAGAAAAAAATAATCTAAAAATTGACCAGCCAGTCTCACTCAAAACTTACCAACTTGCGAACTTACCAACTTGCGAACTTTTCATCGTCGCCCAATATGGCCTCCTCATACCAAAAAATATTTTGGAAGCACCTAAGCACGGCACCATAAACGTTCATACATCACTTCTACCAAAATATAGAGGAGCTTCGCCTATTCAATCTGCACTTTTGAATGGAGACACTGAGACTGGTGTGACTATTATGCTTATGGATGTGGGCCTTGATAGTGGGCCAATTCTTTTACAAAAAAATATTGATATTTTACCAGATGAAACATATCTGGAACTCGATGCTCGATTGGCTGCTGTAGGAAGTGAAGCTTTGTCTGAATCAATACCAGAATACATTTCTGGTGAATTAAAACCGCAAACTCAAGACGAATCAAAAGTGACCCTGTGTCAAAAATTATCACGTGATGATGGAAAAGTGGATTGGCAAAAAACTACTGAGGAAATTTATAATCAGTACCGTGCACTTACTCCATGGCC
>PKTJ01000063.1 GCA_002869205.1 Candidatus Parcubacteria bacterium
CCAGCAGAAGTGAAATACGCGGTGCTCTACAAGCAACCGTGGGCAGAGTTTGATACTAATTATTCTGGTAGAGAAATAAAAGAATGGCCACTCTATCCGTGGAAAGAGTTACGTAATGATGTGCTTGACCCACGTGCACGATTAGAAAGAAAAAACGGAAAATAAGATTGCATATAATCTAGAAAGACGCGGTTTATCGCGTCTTTTTTTGTAAAAAATTATCTGTTTGTACACACTTGACATCGTATAAATATATACTATAATACAAATATATACTAAAATAGTATAAATTGAGATATGAACAATAACAACACAACAAAAAAACAAGGATTTGCTACGATGAGTCCAGAAAAACGTAAAGAAATCGCGCGTAAGGGTGGTATGACCGCACACTCAAAAGGTTCTGCGTACAAGCTCACCTCGTCAGATCGTAGTAAGGGTGGAGCCAAAAGCTCTGGTAATTTTAAGCATAATCCCGAATTAGCTAGAGAGGCCGGACGAAAGGGCGGAAAGATCTCTAAGAGGGGAAAAAGAAAAAGCCAATAGGTATTAGCCAATAGTTTACAGCCAATAAAAAAAGTAGAGACGCGATTTATCGCATCTCTACTTTTTTATATTATTATCTTCTATCTCTCACCCTTTTTACAAAGAGTAAAACATTCGAAGCCGGGACCCACACGCATGTTGCGAGGGTCCCGGGGTAGACTAGTACGGAGCGACGAACGAACGCGAACGGTTCGTGTATCGTCGCACCTGTCTCTCGGGCTCTGACTGAGCCCAGTTCCCGCAATAACCTAGTCGGATCTATACGGGAGGGTGTTGGAAGGAGTTACTTGCTGTAGACGCTCTTCTTCCAGGCCTCGAACTTCTTTTTCTCGGCCTTTTTCTTCTTGGTCTCGCTCTTTGCGAGTTTCCAGAGCCGTTCGGCTTCCTCGTCTTTGCCGAGACACCTCTGATACAGGGCTTCTGCAATCCATGCCTTGGATTGCGCAGTGCGTGCCCTGAGCCCCAGGTCTTTGGCCTGGAAGAGAATGGGAGTTTTCTTCTCCCACGGGTCTGAGCCCCTGGGCCACTCGTCGGCTTTCTTTTGCCAGATGGTGGCCTCGTTGCCGACTCTGTTTGCTTCTGCGTTGAACGTGGCCGCGTTGACCATGTACTCTTTGCAGTCGCATACATCGCCGATGCCGCTTCCATTGCTGTCCATCTGGTCGGCATTGGATGTGAGGGGGCAGTTGTCATCGCGATCGTCGACGCCGTCGTCATCGGTATCTACGAAGCATGGAATGATGTTGGGCCATTCCTGATGACACTTGTTTGTTGTGGTCGTGGCACAGCTATTCAGAAGGCTGCCTGCCACGATGGTCAGGATGAACGCGGTCACGAGAACGAAGAGTCGTAGTGTGATCTGTTTCTTCATCGGGTATCCCCTAATCCCGGGGGTAGAAGATGCTGCCGTCCTGAAGAATGCTGATCCAGATGGTGAGTTTCTCAATATCCCTCCAGGTGACCTTTCCACATTGGGTCACGTTATCGAGAACTCGTACTGCGTTGAAGGTGAGCATCACGGTTTTCTTCGCGTCTTCGATGTCGTAGATCTGTTCTTGCGAGTAGTGTGTCTCGGACAGAGCCATCTCTACTTCCATGGCGTGTGCGGTCTTGTGGTAGGTTTTGGCCCAGGCCTTTGCAGCCAGGATCGCAAGTGTCGCCCGCACTTCTCGGGGGAAGTGATGGCAGTCTCGGTCCATCTGACATTCATTGAGACTGATGATCTTGTGAAGGCTGTCTGTGAAGCGTTGTGCGTCACCGCGGGCGCGTTTGACCTGTTTCCAGGCCTGCTTGACGGTCTCTTCCCAGGGGACGAAGCGTGTCTCTCGGGAGCTGTCCGAGGTCTCGATCTCGGTGGCGTGGGCCGTCAGTGAGAAGTGGATGATGACCACGAAGGCGAGGAGGGACAGGAGCGCGGCGAGCAGGACGGAAGCGGGGCGGTTGGGGTGGTGGGAAGTCATGAGGAGCCTCAATGTTCGATGTGTTTTGTCATACACATCTGTCCCTATTGGGACGAAATTGTAAAAAACATAAAGATAGCGTGACAAAGGCTATCTGTCGGTCGGGTCTGAACCATGCTTAGAAAAAGGACCAACATGCTATATCCTATGAATATAGGGCACAGTGTGTTGATTTTTTGCACTAAAAAGACCCGAAAGTATAGCATATTTTAGTGATTTTGTCAATGATGTGTTTAGTTGGCAAGTTAGCAGGTTCGCTAGCTAACTAGTTACTTACCAACTTACCAACTCGATAATCTTATCCACAATACTGTCGAAAATAAGTTGACAATTATTCACTGATAATATATGCTTTATTTAGCTAAAAATATGCAAGTAGATATATTCAAAAAAATAGGTTTTAATGACAAAAATGCCAAAATATACTTGGCATTGCTTCGTTTGGGGCCGAGTTCTGTGCGAAAATTAGCGGAATCTTGTGAATTGAACCGAGGTACGACCTATGATTCTCTTAAATGGCTCAAGGATCAAGGTGTTGTGAGTTTTTATCAAAAAGACACGAAACAATACTTTGTAGCTGAAAAACCAGAGAAATTACTCGATATTATACGATATAGAGAAGAAGAGCTCCAGGAAACAGGCAAGGATATTGAAAAAATGATCCCCGAGCTTCAGGCTCTTCACAACAAAGGTGGCGAACGACCGGTGGCACGATATTATGGCAAAGATGAATTACACCTTATTTTAGAAGATGTAATAGGTACGTGTGAACATGCAGAAATCAAAGAATATCGTATTTATTCTGCTGAGGGTGTGAGAAAGTTTTTGTATGAAGACTTTCCCACGTTTAGTGACGTGCGTATTTCAAAAGGAATTGAAGTAAAGGTGATTGCTATTGGAGATGGCGGTGAACTTCGTGGACTTGATGAGCGTAAATGGCTTTCATTGAGTGGTGATAAGAAAAAGGATGAGAATTTTAATAGAAACCCCTCCCAACCTCCCCTACAAGGGGAGGCGAACTATAATACATTAGGGACTTACATTCTTATTTATCCAGGTAAGACGGCTTACATTTCACTCAATGCAAAAAACGAACCTGTTGGTGTAGTGATTAAAAATGATGGCGTATATGAAACACAAAAATTAATTTTTGATAATTTGTGGAATAACTTATGAAACAAAATATTCATACCGTAGTTTTTGATCTTGATAATACACTTATTGATACAGAAGCTATAAAAGAAGCATTGAAAGACGCGGCAGAAGAATACGGAATAGACCGCGAAGAGGCTTGGGGAGCATATCTCGAGGCACGTGCTGATAGACAAGGCAATATCAAACTAACTCCTGAAACATATGTGGCACAGCTTCAAAAAAAGTTTCCAGATAGAGGTGTTGATTTGCATGGTATATATGGTGCTTTAGACAAAAGTTTTCAAAAGCCTGAAGACCTGTTACTTCCAGGTGCGCGTGAGCTTTTGGAAACATGTAAGGATGAGGGTTTGAATATATACCTACTTAGTTTGGGTGTTGAAGAATGGCAGAGAGATAAAATACAACGAGCAGGTTTATTTGAATTTTTTCAAAACGATCAAACACAAGACGAAGAACATGATGAGTCTGGCGAAGGAACGGTAATTTTTACAGGACGTATTGATGAAGGTAAGGTGGACGTGCTCAAAGAGCAGATACTCGATGGTGAGAATGGTGAAGGAGTTGTATTTTTTAATGATAAACCTAGTAAAAGAGAAGCTGATGATATACTCGATGCATTTCCAGAAATTACGATCTTATTAAGAAAGGATGAAAGAGATGTGCGTTATGAAAATGGAGAGTGGGATGTGCAGGTACTCGATGATCTTAGAGAGAAATACGGAGACCGTTTTGAATACGCAGAAACGCTCGGTCAACTTGCAAACAGATTAGAGACACTTTTAGATAGAGGAGAAAATTATGAAGCACGATCAGAATATGCAGACACAAATAGAAAATAATATTGCTACCGTAATACTTGCGGCTGGCAAAGGCACGCGGCTCAATTGCACTGACAAGCCAAAAGTAATGCTTGAGATTGGTAATAAGCCAGTGGTAAGTTATATTGTAGAGACATTGAGTGGTATAGGTTTCGATAAGGACCAAATGGTACTTGTGGTGGGGTTTGAAAAGGGAAAAGTGATGGATTATTTCGGTGACACTGTTACTTATGCAGAACAGACCGAACAACTAGGAACTGCTCACGCAACATGTGTTGGTATGGAAAAGCTAACAGGAGATGTAGAACATGTGTTAGTCATGGGTGGAGATGATAGTGCGTTTTATACAGAAGAAACACTGATGCATTTTGTAGACAGCCATACAAAAAGTGGTGCTGTACTCTCATTACTTACTGCGGAAGTAGAAAATCCAGAAGGATTGGGTAGGATTATTCGAAATGATGAAGGATTATTTGTTCAAGTTTTGGAAAAAGAACAGTTAAGTGTAGAGCAAAAAGATATAAGAGAAATAAGTACGGGAACATTTTGTTTTAATAAAAAATGGTTTGAGACTATTTTTCCAAACATGAAACAGATCGATGGTCTCGGTGAGCTTGGTCTGCCAAAAACAGTTGAAATGGCCGTAGAAGCAAAAGAAAAAATCCAAGCAATAAAATTAGAAAATAGTAACGAGTGGTTCGGAATAAACACACTCGATGAATTACAAAAAGCCAATGAGTTGAAAAATCTTTCGATTTTATAAACTTTCAACTTTTAACTGTGTATATGAAAGCACTTATTTACGACAAAAATCAAGGGCCGTGGAAAGAAACACAAGGTCTTTGGATGGTAGACAAACCCAAGCCAGAATTGGGAGAAGGAGATAACGATCAAGTTATTATAAAAATGAAGTACGCAGGATTTTGCGGAAGCGATCGTGGTATTTGGTCTCGTTCATCATTTGGTGAATTGATTTTATCTACGTTAGAAAAAGAGAACAAAGACGAACGTGTTGTCGGACATGAATTACTTGGCGAAATCGTGGAGATGGGTAGTAATGTTACATCAAAATATGATGTGAGGGTAGGTGACATTGTGTCAGCTGAATCTCATATTACATGCGGCACATGTTACCAGTGTCAGCGTGGTGATAAACACGTGTGTGCAGACGATGTCATTATTGGTATTGCACAAGATGGTTGTTTTGCTGAATATGCAAAATTACCTGCAAGTATTCTTTGGAAAACTGATATAGAAAAAATAGATCCACGAATTGCAGCCATGCAAGAACCATTTGGTAATGCCGTGCACGCAACGACTCAAGTAGATATGAAAGACAAGACGGTTGCAGTATTTGGTTGCGGTGCGATTGGGTCTATGTCTATTATCATTGCCAAAGGCATGGGCGCAAAAAAGATCATTGGTATTGATGTCAATGAAGATAATTTGAAATTGGCCAAGGAGATTGGCGCTGATGAAGTTATCAATATTGGGACAGAGACGCGATTAATCGCGTCTGTACCGGACAAAGTTAAAAAACCATGGGAATCTAATGAAGTAGTTGTTCAAAAAATAAGAGAATTAACTGACGGTGTGGGTGTTGATGTTGTTCTTGAAATGGCTGGGTTTAATTCTAGTGTAAACAACGCAATTCAGTCAGTTCGCAGAGGTGGGCACGTGGTATTGTTTGGTCTCAAGTCAGGAGATTTTGTTATTGAAAATTTTGAACTCATGATTCGTAATGGTGTACACTTGCATAGTGTCATCGGGCGACAAGTGTGGGATACATGGGAGATGACAAAGAAACTTCTTGAGGATAATAGTAATGGTATACAAGACAAGTTGAAGAAATATGTGTTAAAGAATTTTTAAGGGTCAGTGGTGAAATTTCAAGATTTTGATCGAGAGGAATTTGAGAAAAAAATGGAAGCATTTCCAAAATTAATATTTGAATTTTAACTATATGTTTTCAAAAATGAAAGAACTCTTGCAAAAAGAGTTACAAAATATTGAAGAAGCCGGTCTTTCAAAAGACGAGCGTTTTTTGGAAGGTAAGCAAGGTGTTTCTATTACGGCGAATGGTAAGGAAGTGTTAAACTTTTGTGCGAATAATTATTTGGGACTTGCGAATCATCCAGATGTATTGCAAGCAGCGCATGATACTATTGAAAAATATGGTTATGGTATGAGCAGTGTTCGTTTTATCTGTGGTACTCAAGACCAGCACAGAGAACTTGAGAACAAGATTACCGAGTTTCTTGGAACCGAGGATACAATTCTTTATTCATCTTGTTTTGATGCAAACGGAGGATTATTTGAAACGTTGCTCACGGCAGAAGATGCTATTATTTCAGAGCAACTCAATCATGCCTCAATAATTGATGGTGTGAGATTGTGTAAAGCCGAGCGACATAGATACGCGCACAACGACATGGCTGAGCTCGAAGAAATTTTGAAGAGTACTCAAGACAAACGTTTTCGTATGATTGCAACTGACGGTGTGTTTAGTATGGATGGAGATTATGCTGATCTCAAAAGTATTTGTGATCTTGCTGATAAGTATGATGCACTTGTGATGGTAGATGATTCACATGCAACTGGATTTACTGGTAAGAATGGTCATGGTACAGCAGAGCATTGTGGTGTCGAAGGTCGTGTGGATATTATCACCTCGACACTAGGTAAAGCACTTGGTGGAGCATCTGGTGGATTTACTTCTGGTAGAAAAGAAATTATAGACTTTTTACGCCAACGTTCTCGTCCGTATCTTTTTTCAAATACACTCGCACCTGTTATTACAGGTACTTCTCTCAAGGTGCTAGAACTTTTGTCTACGACAAGCGAGAGTTTGGATAAGCTCAGAGAAAATACCACATACTTTCGCGAAAAGATGACCGAAGCTGGGTTTGAATTGCGTGGAGAATCTCACCCAATCGCACCGGTCATGCTCTATGATGCAAAAATTGCAAAAGAAATGGCAGACAGACTTATGGAAGAAGGAATTTATGTGATAGGGTTTAGTTATCCAGTGGTACCAAAAGACGAGGCGCGTATTCGTGTACAGATTTCGGCTGCACATGATCGTGAACACTTGGATCGTTGTATCGATGGGTTTATAAAAGTTTGCAAAGAGATGGGCGTCATTAAATAAATGTATGGAAAAAGTGAATAAACAATTTCTCACTGGCCACGAAGTCGTGGTACAAGCATGTGTGGACGCTGAAGCGACACATATGTTTGGGTATCCCATTACACCAGGTACAGAGATTTTATCTGGCTGGATAAAGAAATGTCAGGAAGATAAAAAATTACATTTTTTACAAACCGAAGATGAGATTGCGGCCGGGTTTACCGTTTGTGGTGCACTTATGGCAGGGAGTAAGGCGTTTACGGCAACGGCGGGGCCTGGAACCGTGCTTATGCAAGATGCTATGGGTATGGCCGATGGAATGAGATTGCCATTTGTTACCATAATTGCACAGCGTGGTGGCCCTAGTTCAGGAACGGTGATTTATTCTCAACAAGAAGTTAATTTGGCGATTCACGGCGGTAATGGTGAAGGTCTGCGTCTTGTGTTTTCTCCATCAACCGTGGAAGAGTTGTACCGACTTACGCGAAAAGCATTTAATGATGCATGGACGTATAGATTTCCTACCGTAGTTTTGACTGACGGGTATCTTTTGAAAACAAAGCAAGATGTTACTCTAGATTTTGCGGGTGAAAACGTAGAGCCAAAACCGCTCGTGTCAGAGCACACTCAGAAAAATATCCGTAATATTTATACATTTGAGCAAGAACTCATGGATGAATTAGAAAATCAGAAAAAAGACTTTGATGAAATGGCAAAAACAGTTACCGAGTTTGAAAGTTATAAAGTAGAAAGTTGTGAAGAATTAATTATTGCGCATGGGATTGTAGGGGCAGCCGCGAGAGATGCAGTGGATGAATTACAAGCGCAAGGTAAGAGCGTTGGTTTGTTTCGACCAATTACGTTGTCACCATTTCCAAAAGATGAATTGAATAAGCTTGTGAAGGGTGTAAATAAAATTATGATCGTAGAATCAAGCATGGGGCAGCTTAGAGACTTGGTTAAACAGAGTTTGGAGGTTGAGAATAAGATTAAGATTGAGGGGTTATATAAACCAGCTGTGGGTATTGAGGTTGAGGAAATTGTTGAATTATTTAAATAATTAAGATTCTGATATTCGGATAATCCAGATTTACGGATATCTATCTGTAAATCTGGATTATCCGGAAATCCGTATATTATCTGTATGAGTAAAGATTCAAAATTCTGTCCTGGATGTGGTCAAACAATGATATTGCAAACACTGTATCGTATTTTGCAAGAACAAAAATCAGAAGAGAAAGCTGTGCTTGGTTTGGATATTGGGTGCTCGCTTCTTGCGTGGGATTTTCTACCTATCAACACATTCCAAACACATCATGGGCGTGTGACAGCGACTATGGTTGGTTTCAATCGTGCACGACCTGATCTTCTTTCGTTTGCTTACACAGGAGATGGGGGTGCGTATGCTATTGGGTTACAGAGTTTGCTCTGGGCGGCCAAACGCAATGATCCTGTTACGGTCATCGTGGCAAATAATGCTGTGTATGCGATGACAGGTGGACAGACCGCGCCAACAACCATGAAAGACCAAAAGACCGATACATCGCCTTCTGGGTATGATGCAGATCCAGTGGATGGTATGAAATTAATCAGAAGTGTAAATGAAAAAGCATATTTAGCACGTGGTGCAGTAAATGAAATGAAAGATATGAAAATGTATCTTGAAAAAGCAATACAAGCACAGCGTGATGGAAATTTTGCCATGGTCGAGATTCTTAGTTTTTGTCCAACCAATTGGCGTGTAAAAGGCAAAGAAATGATCGAATATGTAGATAATATGAAAACCGCTTTTCCTACAGGTGAATTTTAATATATGAATATAAAAATATTACTCTCCGGTGATGGAGGACAAGGAATACAGCTTATTGCTAACATGATTTGTCAGGCTGCGTTTGGTAGTGATTTTCATGTGACCTCAATTCCAAACTATGGGCTTGAACAGCGTGGCGGTGTGTCACTTAATTTCATCCAAATTTCCGACAAGAAAATCGTGTATCCAAAATTTACAAAACCCGACATACTTTTGATCATGTCGCCTCAGGCTAAGGAAAGAGTGGTAGAATACGAAAAAAATGGAAAATTGAAATTAGAAATTGGGGAGTATGAACAAATTTTAAAAGAAAATAATGTACCAAGACAGAGCCAAAATATTTTTTGCCTAGGTTTGATAGCGAAAATATTAGAAGAAAGAGAAATTTTGAAAAAAGAAAACGTCTTTGAGTTATTGGAAAAGAAGTTGGTCACTAAGTCGGGATGGGAAGAGAACGCGAAGTCTTTTGAGTTAGGAACTTTATAAACTTTAAAACTTTTTAAACTTAATTATATGTGTGGAATTATCGGTTACATTGGAAAAAAACAAGCCTTGCCTGTACTGGTCAAGGGTTTGCGTCGTTTAGAATATCGTGGTTATGATAGTGCTGGTGTTGCTATTTTAGGGGAAAGTGAAAAGGGAAAAGTAGAAAGAGTGAGATCTGTTGGTAAGATTGATAATCTTGCCGAAAAACTTAAAGGACAGGATATATCAGGCACGATAGGTATTGCACATACGCGTTGGGCAACCCATGGTGGTGTGACTGAAGATAACGCGCACCCTCATTTTGGATGTGATGGAAAGCTCGTCTTGGTTCACAATGGTATCATAGAAAATTATCGTGAAATAAAAGAAAAATTAGGTGACAAGCATACGTACAAGTCAGAAACTGATACGGAGATTCTTGCGCATCTGATCGAATCACATTATAAGGGAGATTTACGTGAGGCAATAGAGCATGCCTTGTCTCATGTTCGTGGCACCGATGGTTTAGTGGCTATGCATGCAGATCATCCGAACTGTCTTATTGCGGCACGTTTGGGAAGTCCACTTGTTGTAGGGGTAGGAGAAGATGAATATTATATTGCAAGTGATGCAACTCCTATGCTTACCTACACCAAAAAGGTGATTTATTTAGAAGATGGAGAAGTGGCAGAAATTAGCAAAGAAAAAATGGAGACATTCAATCTCAAGGATGAAGCAATTACCAAATGTGTAGAAGAAATAGAATGGAATGATGAACAGGCTGAAAAACAAGGATACGACCATTTCATGCTCAAGGAAATTTTTGACCAACCAACTGTTTTCGAAGATGCAATTCGCGGTCGTTATAATTTAGAAGAAGGTGCCGCGCATTTAGGCGGTCTTAATATGACTACCGATGAGATGAGAAGTGTGAAGAGGGTGATTCTTATTGCATGTGGAACAGCAAGCTATGCGGCTATGGTTGGTAAATATGCCTTCGAACGTCTTGCGGGGATACCTACTGAGGTAGACGTGGCAAGCGAATTTCGTTATCGAGATCCTATTGTGGATGAACATACGTTGGTGTTTGGTATTTCACAATCAGGAGAAACCGCCGATACAATCGCCGCACTCCGTGAAGCAAAACGAAAAGGCGCATTTGTGCGAGGTATTGTAAATGTGGTTGGTTCCACTATTGCACGTGAGACTGATGGGGGTAGTTATATCCACGCGGGCCCAGAGCTCGCAGTAGCCTCTACTAAAGCATATACCAACATGATTGCCATTATGACATTGTATGCATTGCAATTTGGCCGACTCAAGCGTATCACACCAGCCACCGGACAAAGACTTTTGAAAGCGTTGCGTGAGATTCCGGCAAAAATGAATGAAATATTAGATCAAAGTGATGAAATAAAGAAAATCGCAGAAAAATATAAAGATTATAAAAACATGTTCTTTCTTGGTCGAGGTATTAATTTTCCTGTAGCTCTAGAAGGGTCCATCAAGCTAAAAGAAATTTCATATATTCATAGTGAGGCCTATCCAGGCGGAGAGATGAAGCATGGACCAATTGCATTATTGTCAGAAGATTTTCCTGTCATTGGTATCATGACCAAAGACCAGCTCTATGATAAGATGAGAAGTAATATAGAAGAGATTCGTGCGCGTAAGGCACCACTACTTTTGATCGCTACTCAGGGTGATGAGGGTGCAAAAGAACTTACAGACGATGTAATTTATGTTCCCGACACAATGGAATTACTAGAGCCATTGCTCAACACTATTCCATTACAAATATTTGCCTACCACATTGCCGTTATGCTTGGTCGTGATGTGGATCGGCCGCGTAATTTAGCTAAATCAGTAACCGTAGAATAATATGGCACAGTATATCGGATTATTTGCAGCAGTCTTGACTACGAGTTCACTTTTGCCTCAGATGATAAAATTATACAAAACAAAAAGAGTACGTGATGTTTCATTAGTTTGGACAATATTGCTGACAGTTGGTATTTTATTTTGGCTTATATATGGAATTATGATAAAAGACATTCCAATTATTTTTGCAAATTTCGTAAGCCTTTTGTTGTCAGGAGCAGTTTTGATTGGTAAATTGATCTATAAAAAATATGAGTAAGTTTAAAGCAGTTATTTTTGATATGGATGGGCTCATGGTTGATAGTATGAAGCATTGGCTTGAGTTAGACGAAAAATGGTTTCAGGAACGCGGATTAGAATTGACCGAAGATTTGGTAAAATATTTTACCGGGAGAAGTATTAGAGAAAATGTGACATATTTAAAAGACACATTTGAGCTTGAAGAATCTGTAGACGAAATTATCAAAGAACGTAAAGCATGGGAAGACAGAATTTATACCAATGAAACACAAGAAATGCCAGGTATTTCTAGATTGCTTGAAAATATACACAAAAGTCCAATGAGGCAGGCGATTGCATCGGGCGCTCCCATGACTGCAGTAGACGTTGTGGCAGACCGTTTCAAGTGGCGTCATTATTTTGATGAACTTGTTTCAAGTGATCATGTGGCGTGTGTCGGTAAACCAGATCCAGGAATATTTTTGCACACCGCAGAAAAACTTGGGGTTGACCCAAAAGATTGTATTGTGTTTGAAGACGCAGAGAACGGAGTGGTCGCAGCCAAGAGAGCAGGTATGGTGTGTGTAGCAGTACCAGACAAGCGATGGAGTTTTGGGGTATTTGATGAGGCAGACTTAATAGTAGATTCTCTTGAAGATAAAAAATTATATAATTATCTAGGTATTTCATATGAATAAAAAGAAGATTGTCGTAATGGGCGGAGGTAATGGGAGTGCTATTTCGCTTAGTGCGCTCAAGCATAATACCGATATGTTTGATATTTCAGCGGTTACGTCTATGGTGGATTCTGGTTATTCTACCGGTGCTATGAGGAAAAAATTTGGTATCCTCCCTCCAGGAGATATTATGCGTGCTAGCGTTTCAATGTCCAAGTATGATTATAATATTTTAAAACCCATTTTTTATAAAAACAGACCGGTGAGTTTAGAAAAAATTAACAAAGATTTGGATGCACCACGAGGTCCAAGTTTAGGCAACCTTTTTCTATTACTTGTTTCTCAATATGAAGGAAATTTTGTTACCGCTCTGCGAGCTCTTGAGGAGATTGTAGAGTCTGTGGGCCATGCTTATCCATCTACCATAGAACAATCAAATGTCGTAGTGGAATTGACAAATGGTGATATAATAAAAGGTGAACATAAGATTGATGAGCCAGATTATGATAGAAGCTTGAAAATAAAACGTGCTTGGCTCTATCCAGAAGTGCCTGCATATGAAGACGCTCTAAAAGAAATAAAAGAGGCGCATGCAATTGTATTTGGGCCGGGAGATTTGTACACGAGTATTATCTCCGCAATATTACCAACCGGTATAAAAGAAGCTATTGCTAAATCAAAAGCAAAATTGGTATATGTTGTAGGGAATGCACATCATGCTGAAGGAGAGACAGGGCCAGAAAAATTGAGTGATTTTATAGACCAACTTGAATCATATTTGCCGCGCCCGCTTGATATTGTTATATATAACAATACTGAGTTAGAAAGTTTACAAGTTGAAATGTATAAAAAGCGAGGATGGAGCCTCATTGATTTTGATAGTGAAAATATCGATCCTGACAAGCTTGTGTGTGGAAATTATGAACGTAGTAGTGGAGGGCTTTGTCCGGAAAAATTAGGTATGATTTTTAAGAGTTTAGCTACTCAATGTAACTCATAATTATATGGAACTTAAAAAAGAGATGAAAATGGACGCCTATGCAGTAAAGTTCACCTTTGAAGAAGATGGCAGAACTTTGGGCAGGGCATATTTATATATCATTCATAATGATTTACATGATAGACCGTATGGATTATTGGAGGATCTATATGTAGAAGAAGATCAGAGAGGAAGAGGTCTTGGTAATAAGCTTGTAAGTGCGGTAGTTGAGGAAGCAAAGAAAATACAATGCACCAAGCTCATCGGAACAAGTCGCTATGCGCGCACAGAGGTTCATGCCTGGTATGAGAAACTCGGGTTTAGTGATTATGGAAAAGAGTTTAGGATGGATTTTTAGTATTTTATATGACAGAAATTAATCAGTTTTTATTTTCAGCAGTACCACTTCTTGTTTTTTGGCTAGGCCTTACATTTGTCATAGCAAAGATAAGTGGGTGGAGTACGCTTGCACAAAAGTTTCCTGACAAAGATGGTGGTGGAATGGTAGATTCTAGAAAATTTTTTGTTTCCATACGTATGCGTTTTTTGGGAAATTATAAAAGCAGTGTCTTTTTTGAAGTATTACCACAAGGTTTGCGTATGAAAGTTTTTCTACCTCTGAAATTTGGTCACGACGATATCTTGATTCCTTGGGATGAATTACAAGTGGCACAAGAGACAAGTTCGTTGCTCGGTATGTATAAATTTACATTTAAATCACTTCCTGAAATATATGTTAGGACATATCGCAATACAGGAAGGTGGATTGCAAAACATAAATTGCAATATCATATTTAATTGATAAAACACACTATGGATGGTTCGGAAGATGCACGTCGTGCTGCAGCTGCTGACAGCATGAAAAAATCTACAAAAGAAACATACGATAAAATAGAAAAAGCGATAGGGTCTCTAAAAGACTTGTATCTTTTTGGCAAGGTAGATAAAGATTTAGATGACCTCAGTCAAATAGAAGATGAGGGGATGAAAGATTTTGTTTTGAATAATAAGCATGCTTGTTTAGAATATTTACAAAATTTAGAATATCTAGCAGAACATTTGGAAGATGATTTTGAATACGAAGGTTGTAGCTCCGAGAGTTTTGAGGTGTTTAGAGCATTGGTTGATGAAAAAAAGGCACAGATCGATGAATGCATCTCCTTTGGAGAAGGGGCGAAATGCAGCACATGTCTTGAGGCAATACCAGGGTTTATAGGTCACGGATCCTATGGATATGCATTTGAATTCAAACATGATGGAGAAAGTCGCGTACTTAAGATGCATTACCGTGTGGCAGAGATGGGCCCTTATATGTTTCCTATGTATAATTCTGATGACAATGGATTGGAGACCTCGGTATTAGAGAGTATGGCGGACTCCACAGGAAGTATCTGTGCCATGAAACGAGCGGAAGATATAGAAGGTGTTGTCAAAATGCATGCTTTCTCAGTATCAGATCAAGCTATTGTGATGGATATGGCTAGAGGAGAAAGTGCTGATCGTGTTGCAAAAACACAAGGAGAAGCACCTCTTCGTAATATAATAAAAGGATTAATAGGTATTATTTTAGAAACATACAAGAAGGGTGTATGTCCTGATCGAGGTCTTGATAATACGTTTTATTCATCAGACGGTATTGAGGTTATAGATGTACATATTGCTGAAGATTTTTTAGAGTATCAAGATGACCCAAAAAGTTTTGCTTATAATGAAATTGCTGGTTTGTGTTTTTCTATTAGAAATTATAGAAAGAAGACAGGAGAGGCAGATATGGATTTAAGAGATCCTAAAGAGGAATTGTTAGATATTATAAAAGAATATTATCCCGATCTTCATCCAGAAATTAATGCTGTAATAGATTCTGTATACAATGTATGATTGAAAAAATTCTCGATCTTCATATTCACTCAAAATATTCCCGGGCCTGTTCTCGGGATTTGGAATTACCAAATATTGCCGAGGCTTGTGAGACACGCGGGATAGATATTGTCGCGACTGGGGATTTTACACATCCTCAGTGGTTTGATCACATGAAAGAGTATTTGGCGGAAGATACAGAAGGGATTTACAAGTTGAAAGATAATTCTAGTAAAACCAGGTTTATAATTGGGACAGAATTGTCGTGCATAAAAAAGCATAAGGAAAAGACGAGGCGTATACATACACTTGTCTTTGCTCCTAGTTTGGAAGTTGCAGAAAAATTTAACACTGTTTTGGAGGACATGGGATTTAATCTGAAATCAGATGGCCGTCCTATTTTGGGTTTAACGGTGAAGCAGTTATTAGAAATAATGTTGGAAGTTGACGAGAGGATGATAATGATCCCTGCACACGCGTGGACGCCTTGGTTTGGTATATTTGGTAGTAAAGGTGGTTACGACAGCTTAGAGGAGGCTTTTGAGGAGCTCACGCCACATATTTTTGCAATCGAAACCGGTCTTTCGAGTGATCCTATTATGAATTGGCGATTATCTATGCTCGACAACATTACATTGGTTTCTAATTCAGATGCACACAGTACGGCAAAATTAGGTCGAGAAGCAAATGTTATAGACTTTGAATCAAATGATGACGTAACGTATACAGAAATAATGCGGATTTTGAAAGACCAGGACAAACAGAAATTTAAATACACTATAGAGTTTTATCCAGAAGAAGGAAAATATCATTGGGATGGACACAGAGATTGCAAATTTGTATGCAATCCGTCTGAGACTGAAAAACACAAAGGCATATGTCCCAAATGTAAAAAACCATTAGTTATTGGAGTTGAAAATCGTGTGCATGAATTGGCTGATCGAAGTGTTAAGGATGCACAAGATGTGGTAGAAAAGAAAATTCCTTACAAAAGTCTTGTTCCTCTGCCAGAAATAATTGCAGATGTGTTTGAATGTGGTGTCAAAACTAAGCGTGTGGCAGGAGTATATGATAATTTGATAGCAACATTAGGAAATGAATTTCATATCTTACTTGCAAGTTCTCTTGCAGACATAGAAAAAGCAAGCTCAAAGCAAATTGCACATGCGGTGGACCGTGTGCGAAAGGGGACGATACATGTGGAGCCTGGATATGATGGTGAGTTTGGTGTGGTAAGAGTATTTCAAGATGGTGAAAGTAGGGGTAGTGCAAGGCAATCAGGCTTTGATCTAGATTAATATATTTCAAATAAAAAAATTCCCAGTTTCCTGGGAATTTTTTAGTCTTGAGAAAATTTATCTTTTCTTACGACGAACTGCTTTACGTTTAGCTGGTTTACGTTTTGCTACCTTTTTCTTAGCTACTTTACGTTTAGCAACTTTACGTTTAGTAACTTTTTTCTTAGCTACTTTACGTTTTTTTGGAGCAGCTTTTTTCTTACGTTTAGCTGGTTTACGTTTTGCTACCTTTTTCTTGGCAGGTTTACGCTTAGCAACCTTACGTTTAGCTGGTTTACGTTTAGTAACTTTTTTCTTAGCTACTTTACGTTTAGCTGGTTTACGTTTAGTAACTTTTTTCTTAGCTACTTTACGTTTAGCAACTTTACGCTTAGGAGCAGCTTTTCTTTTTGCTGGCTTGCGTGCAGCTGGTTTACGCTTTTTTGTTGCGCGTTTTTTTGCTGGCATAGTGGACACCCCCTATCTTAAGTAAGTTATACATGTTTATTTAATTTTGATGTTACCATGGTACACACCAACGGATAAGGTAAACATGTTTTTTACATGACAAGCATCGATGTAAAAAATTTTTGCAAACATTTTTTAAAAAAATGTGCATCGACCTTTCGATACCAATAGTATAATTTGTTTTAGTGTTTTTTAAAATAGTTTTATGTAAAAAACTGTGTATAACTTTTTTATTTTTTTTATTTAACATTTACAATTTGAAAACAATTTTTAATTTATAATTTTAATTTTAAAATTTTTAGACAATAATTAAATTAATAAATTTAAAAATCTACGCACTCGTCGTAGATTTTTTTATTGAAACGTTTTATTCTGGTTTTTCTATTTCTTTTCCAAAACCTAGTATAACAAACATGAAAATACTACCAAGACAAATGCCGACAAAGTTCACCAGGAATAAAAATAAACTTGAATTTATTAGTTCAGTATTTAATAAAGAAATACCAAGACCAATAACTGAAAGCGGAGGTACAATAGCCGCTGAAATAGCGATACCCACGACACGCTTTGATAATTTGGGACGTGCATATGCGTATGCACCCACAAGTCCACTAAGTAGTGCAACAATAAAATAGAGAAAGTCAGGTTTTGTTCTCGTCAAAATTTCTGAAGTCAGTATAAATCGTTCGTTATATAATAGTATAGCAACATAGCCGGTGAGTGTGGATATGGCAATAGCCAGAGCACTCCCGAGTATTATGGAAGTAAGTGAGCGCATTATTCCTTTTATGCGAAATAGCATTATGTTGAGTGAAAAACCAAAGAAGGGGGAGATGAGTGGTGCTACTACCATGCCTCCAATAATGATTGCTGCATTGTTGAGAATAAGTCCTATCGCGATAATAGGTGCTGACAGTGTTATGAGTACAAAAAAATCGACCGAAGGACGACTGTACTGTTCGAGCTGACGCTCAGTTTTGTTTCGAATGCGTGCAGCTGAAGAAAAAATATTAAACATACAACGTGGTTAATAAATTAAGACCATTTATATTGTATATTAGAAAGGTGTATTTCATCAAGTAGGCGCATCAAATTTTTGATTGTTTTCTCAACCCATTCTTCGCCAAATTGTTTAACATGCCAAAGATAAATTTCATGTTGTTGCACCCAATCAATAAGTTCTTCCAAGATTTCTTCTACATATTTTTGTGCAACTTTTGTTTTCATAGTGAGAACTGATGTATGAAAATTCAACCAAATCAGGAGACGAAAAGCCCATTCGTTTTTGAAAGATGTTTGTGATAAATATCTCATGGTCTCAAATCTTTCTACATGAAGAACATCCAGGCTGTCAGCGTCCTTTAATATATTTAGTAGTGTACGTGTCTTTTTTCTGAGTAGTATGCGGGTGAGCAGTGCTCCTGTCCCTAAACTTTTACAAAGTATAATACGGATTGCAATACTAACGACACCATTAAACAAAATACCATATCGAAGTGTGTAGAGTAGTAGCGCGAATGCTGAAATAATATCGTCCAAAAAAAGCATCCATACGAAAGAAGGTTTTTGTGTAACCGTGCGTCCGACATCATGCCACCATGCGGATAGTTCCAGGGCTTGTCTTTCTCTGGTGTGTACACGTAGTTCTTTTGATAGCTTTTGTACATTTGTCACTACGCGTTCTACATGACGTATGTCATGTATGGGATCAGAAGAAGAGTGCATCAATTCCTGTGCCTTGAGAGTGAGTTTTTGTATATTATTCTCTTTCATAGTTCAGGGAGTATAGCAAAAAATGGTTGATAAATCAATGTGTTTCGGGTCTTGATTTTTTGTCTTTATTTTGTTATTATGATATGCATAATGGGCCAGTAGCTCAGTGGTTAGAGCACAACGCTTATAACGTTGGGGTCGATGGTTCAATCCCATCCTGGCCTACATATGAAAATTATAAATAGATTTGATGTATTAGAACAAGACACCAATGGACGTCTTGATATTTTTTTATCCGAGAAATTATCTATTTCACGCTCTCAAGCAAAGAAAATGGTAGATCAGGACCATGTTTTGGTTAATGAAAAGAAGCCCAAGAAGGCAGGAGATAAACTTCATGTGGGAGATAAGGTTGGAATCATAGAGCTTACTAATTCGCCAACTGATCAATCTGCTGGTGAAAAAGATAAAGAATTGGGAGATTATGATATAGATGTCGTAGAAGAAACTGCAGACTATATAGTGATCAATAAGCCTGCTGGCTTACTTGTTCATCCTACAGAAGCAAATGAGGTTGCCACACTCACGAATTGGTTATTAGAAAAATATCCAGAAGTACGTACTGTTGGAGACAATCCAGATCAGCGACCAGGTATTGTCCATAGATTGGACAGAGAAGCTTCTGGGTTACTTGTGGTAGCACGGACACAAGAAAGTTTTAAACACCTAAAAAAACAATTCAAAGACAGAACAGTTGGGAAAATATATTCTATACTTGTGTATGGTCACGTGGAAAAGAAGCATGGAAAGATAGATTTTGAAATTGATCGTGGAAAAGATGGTCGTATGGTATCACGACCAAAGACAGACAAATTGAGGTTACGCAATGTACTAAAAATCCAAGGTGGAAAAGAAGCGTTGACTGAATATTGGGTCGAAGAAGAATTCACCAGATTTTCATTACTTAAGGTAAAGATTCATACGGGGCGTACACATCAAATTCGTGTTCATATGCTTGCGCTTGGAGTTCCTGTGGTGGGCGATCCGCTCTACAAGAATAAAAA